>CAYNJK010000041.1:0-13371 GCA_964397575.1 uncultured Saprospiraceae bacterium | reverse complement strand
GGTAATGCTAATCTGCCATCAGCTCAGACAAATCTAGCTGCTGGTTCTGCAGTGACAGAAACTTTTGGATTTGGCATCACTACAGTTACTCTTACAGCTACAGATGAGAACAACCTGATGAGTTCATGTTCATTTACAGTGACATCTAATTGCACAGGTACAAATAATAACTGTGTAGATACACTATACGTACCTACAGTAGATATAAATACTTTCGGACCATCTGCTTTGTTTAAGGCCAATGAGCTTATTCATTCTGATGCCTTGATTCAAGCAGGCTTTGATATAGAGTATTTTGCTGGAGATGAAATAGATATGGATCCAGGGTTTGAAGTAGAATTGGGCGCAGAGTTCCTTGCAGACATTGTTCCTTGTTTCTTGATTTCTCCTTCTATCAATACTAATGGTAATACGATACAGCAAGAAGAAGAGGAGGAATCTCCTGGAGATAAGGAAAGTAATGCTAGGATAAACGCAATCAAAGATTTTTATAATCAAACATTAAAGAAGGATTAAGATTCTTATGTATCATATCAAAATTTAAACTGGTTTGGTATAGTTGAAATGATTTAGTTTTTACCCCTAAGATCATTTCAAGATCAGTATAAGGGACTATCAAAGGATAGTCCCTTTTTTCCAATTTATTGACAATTTCAAATCCTAGTGAACTATATTTTTATCCATTTTATAAAATTAAAATATGGCAAACTTGACCCCAAGAGAATCACAAGTGTTGGATTATATTTCTCGTGAATACTCCAATGCCCAAATAGCTGATGAACTAAATATAAGTAAGAGCTCAGTAGACAAATACAGAAGAAATTTATTATGGAAATTTAATTGCAAAAACTCAGTTGGAGTAATCCGAAAAGCTTTCGAACAGGGACTTTTACCTTCTAAAAACATTGGAGATTGAGTAATCCACATACAATAATTATGGCTTCAGTAAAGACTGAAGCCTTTTTTTATACCTAATCACCTTTATATGGCATAATCAAATCATAGGCTAGCTTAATATCCATTCTTTTCAGTGACTAAAATCCAACCTTGCAGTCTCAAAAGGGTAGAGGCATTTAGGTTATAGATGGTAATTTTTAACATCTATTCCCTTCTCTATTTCATAGAATTTGCATTTATTTCCTATCTTTTGAGCAATTCTAAATTTAAAGTCAACCAACTAACGCGTATAAAATGGATAAAAAGAATTTTAAACCAGATGACTATTTGTCATTGAAACACTATGAAGGACATCCTCTTTCAGACAAAATGAAAGGATTTTCCACCTTCAGTCATGAAGGAGAGTTTTACTTTGCCTTACTGGATAAGGGAGGTAAGGCCTTCCTGAGAAGTGAGGGCTACAGCAGTGAAAAAGGAAGAGAAAATGGAATGCAATCGGTTCAGAAAAATAAAAGTCTGAAGGAACGATGGTCTATTACTGAAGCTAGTAACCATTTCTTTATCGCGCTAAAAGCTGGAAATCACCAAGAAATAGGCAAGTCAGGTTCATATAAGTCCAAAGCCAGTGCTGAGGCTGCTCTAGAAGCATTTCTTTCTGGTAAATCATCAAAAACAGCTGGATCTGCTGGTCTAGCAGCCGGTGCTGCTGGTCTAGGCGCAGGAAAGATTATAAGTGAAACCAGAAAAGTTATCGGCGAGAAGCGTGGCGATGCAGTAGAAAAGAGTAGATCTGTTATAGGTGAGAAAAGAGGTAAAGGTGTAGAGAAAAGCAGGGCTCTCGGTATCGAAAAGAGTAGATCGGTCGTAGGTGAAAAGAGAAATGTGCTGTCAGAGACTAAATCTAAGGTCAAAGAAGATGATTACCTGAAATGTGATGCTTACAAAGGGCACAAGATTACTGACACAAAGAACAGAATAGCGACTTTTAAAGGCGAAGATGGTCAGTACTATTTTGCAGCCTATTATAAAGATGGCAAAGTAAGATTGAGATCGGAAGGCTTCAAGACTGAAGCTGGCAGAGCAGACGAGCTAAAAGCTTGTATTGCTCATATGGAGAATGAAAAGATGTACAGTACTATAAAGAAAGGAAAGTACTTCATCAATATCCTCAAGGATAAGACTGGTAGAGAAGTTGCACGTTCGTGTATGAGCAAAGAGGTACAGGAGACTGTAGCATGGGTGGCACCAGCAGTCGCTGTTGCAGCAGCAGCTCCAGTAGTCATAAAAAAGGAAGAAAAGGTTGTAGCAGTAAAGAAAACACCTCCACCTCCTAAGAAAGTAGTAACGCCTGTAGCTCCAGTAGAACCGGCGGCAGCTGCTAGTGGATGTATGAAATGGTGGTGGTTACCACTATTATTATTGATACCTCTATTGCTATGGTGGTTAGGATGTTTTGCTCCAAAAGCAGCAGTAGCTCCTGTGGCAGCACCAGCACCGGTTGTAGTTAAAAAGACACCACCGCCGCCACCACCTCCACCGCCAGCACCTAAGTGTGAATGTGCGGACCTGACACATCCTATATTTAAGATTCCTCCAGGACCGGCTCCTAAGACTACTACAGCCTTAGGTAGAGCGCCAGAGTATGGAAATTCTCATGCATTAGATCCACAAGGCTTCTACGATAAGCTGAATGCTAAGTATAAATCTTCTGCTGCTGAGAAAACTTTCCTAGATGGTATTTCTAGGCAATTAGGATTCGAAGGAGGATGGAAAGATATTACACCTTCCGTTATTACTGCAGTGACAGTACCGAGAGGTGTATCAGGAAATCTAGGTACAAAGACGACACATCAGACGGTCTATCGAAAGTTAGATCCTATAGACGCAAAAGACTTAAGAGCTTTCAAATTTGCTGGAAAGAATGCTTGTGATCTACACTTTATGAAGACTTGTGGAAACCACTTCTTCTTCCAGAAGTGTGAGTAATAAACATAAGAGCTAACAGCATCTTCGTTTTAAAAATAGATCAAGATGCAAAGTCTATAAAAAAAGGCTGTCTCAAATCGAGACAGCCTTTTTACTTTTATATAGTTTGTTTTTTTAGCCTTTAATGAGTCTCTTTGGGCTTTTGCCATCCAGAGTAATTAGGTAGATCCCATCAGTAAGATCTGAAATATCTAGATACTTCATTCCCCCATTACCTTGCTCGTGAATCATTCTCTGCCCTGCCAGATTAAAAACTTCGATATCTATAATCTTTCCAGAATCCCAAGTAAGATGTATCATGTTATCCGCAGGATTAGGGAAGACCATGGAAAATGTTTCTGCAGGTGTACTTGTGCTGACCAGTCTGTCACACCAATCTGTAACTGGGTTTATTTCTAGAAAACCCTTAGGGCTAAGATCTCTCCCTTCGAAGGCTTCGTATTCTAGAGGATATCTAAAAGTTCTAAAAGTCAGATTCTGATTAAGTGTCAGTATTGTTCCCTGTTCTGCGGCATTGGTGCCAATTCTAGGCGTTATGTATTCCCATACAACCTCATTGTCCGGTGTAAGCTCGAAGGTGTAACCACGTCTGCCAGCTGTTATCAGCCTATTGCCATTTGGTAATAACTGCGCACTGGAAAGACCAGTAGAATGCATTCTGAAAGTATCCGGATGTACAATGGAGTTTTCCAATTCATAGGGTGGCCATGTGCCTTGGAATCGTTCGTAAGAAAGTGTATACATCACCCAAGGCGCTTCAAAGGTTTCTACAGCAGAAAAGGAGGCTTGTGCTGGATTAGTTGTTGGTTTTTCATTATTGAAAAAAATGACCTTTCCAAAGTCTGGATGGGTCTGCGGTACAAACTCATTGGTCCAGTGGGCATCGTGTTGATTAAAGAAGATTTGCTCGCCTGCATCTTGTCGGTCATATGCTGCTGGATTACCTACTCTGTATAGCAGGTCACCTCCACGGTTACTTCTTCCACCTTGACTTGTTCTTGCCTCTTCGGTAGTCGTAGAGTGGTCTATGATCCAAATTTCGTGAAAGTGAGGTACACTTAGCATAATGTGATCCAGTTCTTCATTATAATCTATTGCGTTACAATGCATCCAGTCCGAAGCACCATTATTGGTATTGTAGTTCACATTTATTCTTTCCGGAGCTTCGCTGACGACACCATAGTTGGCCTTTGTGCTATCAAAGTCTTGTACTAAATGGTCCCAGGCGTGCCATTCCCAGACAATCTCATCGGTATTGGGATCTATTTCTTGTACAAAATCTGGCCAGAGTACTGACTGACTTAATAGGCTACTATCTCTACCTGCTGCGATAGCATCTTCGTTTGTAATCAGTTCCCAAGAGATCATAAGCATATTCCCATTAGGCATCACCCGAAAATCGTGATGCAATCTTGCTTGATCATTATTAAGTTCGTACGACCATAATAAGTCATTATCCCAGGATCTAAGCTCAAGAATGGCACCACCTCCGCCTGCCCAGATAGGATCATTTACGATGGAGCTTCCACGTTTGGTCTTGGCTAGTGTTCCATCTGGCAACAAATAAGCTGTATTTCCTGGTCTGAAATCTTCATCATCTTCCCATTGGTGTACTATCTCTCCACAATTATTGAGCAAAAAGACTGTAGGCTGATTCAGCGGATAAATAAGCGTCAAGCCTTGATATGATTGCTGTACATTATAACTCAGTAAACCCAAAGTTATATCTTGAGCATAGCTATAGGAAGAGACCCAAAGTCCCACAAAAAGTAAAAATCGCTTCATATTATAAATACAGATTTTGTTGATTGAAAAGTACTGTTAAAAACTCTTAGATAATAAACCCCACCAGGAAGACTTGTCTTGTCTATCACATGATGATTCTTCATTGCTGAAGAATGCGAAGATATTGTAACGCCGTTTATATTAAATAATTGAAAACCGAAAGTTATCTGATCATTTGAAATTTCTATCTCAGAAGTAGTTTGGTAGATTCTCAATGGAAAATCTTCCTCGGGAAGTTCTTGAGTAGCTACTAAGTTACAATCATAGTCATTAAAGTCCTCTATAGTTCCTTTTGGGGTTAAATCTTTGCCTTCAAAAGCCGGGTGATCTACAGAGTATTTCTCAGATCTAAAAATGTATCTGGCATCAAGAATATTAAACTGCCATACAAGTTCTCCGTCAGGAGAGATCTCTTTCATAATGCCTGGTCTTCCCACCGTCACATGCATATTTCCATTAGGTAATACTACTGCTCCTGAAGTATAATCAGAAAAGAAGTCCAGGTTTTCACCTGAGTAGGTTCTGGTGGATTCAGAAGGATAATAGGCGCCATCAGTGGACTGAGTAGGGTAGCTTCCATCGGCATTTATCTGCGGATCTATAATTACGACATCAGAAAAGCGGCTGTCAAAATCTGTTTGATTAGGATTGTCTAATTGATTATTATAAATCATCAGTTGTCCTTTGTATTCTCCATGGAGTATCCAGTTTGGATTGTGCTGATAATAGAGAATTTGGTCACTAGACCCGGCAGAAGTATAATTTTGAGGATTACCCCAACGATACAGGACATCACCTCCTTTACCATAGCGGCCGCCAGTATCTGTCTTAGCTTCTGCAGTCGTAGTCGAGTGGTCTATAATTATTACTTCACCCATTTTTCGGACACTAAGTGCGATCTGATCCAGCTCTGGATTATAATCCATTCCATTAATCATGAAATACTCACTGAAAGTCCAATCTATTGTACCTATACCGTCCAGATTAAGTTTGCCTGGATTTTCTTCTAGACTACCATAATTAGCTTCAAACCTGTCTCTTTCCTGAATAACATGATCACTAATGCGCCATTCCCATACAACTTCACCAGTTTCACTATCCAGTTCTACGACTGCATCATCGTATTCCGGAAAGCCCAAGTCGAAATTGTAACCATTATCATCAAAAAAACTAAAGTCTTCTATATACCTAGCTAGGCATAAATAATTGCCATTAGGCAGCACAATGGACTCATATTCCATCATTAGATTAGAGATGTCTGGTTCTAAGGAGTTGACAAGGTTATTGTCCCAGTCCACTACTTTCAGTGTATTATTTGATATATAGTAGAGATGTCCATTATCTAGAAACTTTGCATGATTATCTAGTATTCTTTCAGATATAGGCCATTCATTGATGATTTGACCGCAATTATCTATGAGATAAGTGGCACCTCTATTAGAAAGTAAAGTATAGGCTTCTAAGGCGTCTTTAGAATTCAGCTGTATACCTAAATCCTGAGACAACGCTTGTGCAGAAATTAGAGTAGATAGAACTAGAAGGAAAATTCGCATTATATGAATTTTTAAAAAACCAATGGGCAGAGCTTACTAAAGTTAATAAAACCTTAGAATTTCTACTGTAAATGTGAAAAGTATACTAAACCATGAACACCTTAAGACATATTAACAAATTAAAGAGTAAAAGACGCTAAATATTCCTATTTTCACTTAACTTCCATCTGTTATGAGAACCTCTTTTTTCATACTAATCTTCCTTTTTATTAGCGCTTCAGCAAGTGCTCAGGTAGCCTTTGGTTGTTTGACCTTGGATTTTGAAACTGTGCCAGGTAGTGAGCCGGCCAGTGGCGTCGTACTTTCAGATCAATATAAAGAGACTTTTGGTGTTACCTTTTCATTGGAAGGTGGAGGCCATCCGGTACTTGCGGAAGTAGGTGGAGATTCTGGTTCTGCTGAAGCTTTTGTTTCTAATTGGGGAACGGATACTCCTGCCCCAGGTATTGATATTGGAAGGTTTTTTCTTACTGATGATGGTGTATTAGCAGGTCTCGAGTCTCCTCCTATTATACTTACCTTCGATGTCCCGATAGACACCTTTGCTGGTTGTATTTTGGATATGGATTTTGGAGAGATTTTTAGGATAGAGGCAGCAGATATAGATGGAAATATTGTCCTTGAAGAAACTATAGTTGCAGGTGATCCTGGAACTGGAGATGGCGCTCTGACATGTTGGGGTTTTAACCTGCCGGGATGCGAAGGCGTTATTTCTACAATAAAGTATTCAGGATCAAGGACAACTGCCGGTGGCTTCGGACTCGGGATGGATGGTTTCAGCTTTTGTTATACTGCGGCACCACTAGAGGCAATAATAATTCCAGAAAGTTGTACAGCCTTAGGATCTGTAGAAATATTAGAAACTGCAGGCTATACATTTTCATTTGATGGTGGACCCTTTACTGACCAAGTGTTTTGGGATAATCTTATTTCAGGTTCGTATGCTATTAAGGTAAGAGATGAAGACGGTTGTGAAACTGAAATCCCAGCTTTCGTAGTAGAGCTTGCAGAAACAGAAATAGAAGCTGTCGATTTTGAGAATACCAGTTGCGGAGAGGATAATGGCACTATTACAGTAGATGCTGGAGAGACACAAGGACCGACCTACTCACTAGATGGTATAGAATTCCAGGAATCAAACATCTTCGAAAATCTACCTCCAGAAATATATACCGTGTTTGTGCAAGATTCTTTCGGTTGCGTATCTATAAATGGTGCAATCATAGAACCGAGTATTGCTCCTGAAGTAACTTTACTAACTGTCTCGAATGATGAATGTCGTTCTGGAGTCGGCGCTATTACTGTAGATGCACTCGGAGAAAACTTAAGCTACTCATTGGATGGTGGTGTAAATTTTCAGGCAGAAAATCGATTTGATGGGTTAAGTGAGGGCAGTTACGAAGTACTGGTAATAGATGCTAATGGTTGTACAACTGCTATGGAGACCAGTCTGGAGACTACAGAGAATGTTATCCTGCAGGACTTATTGCCTTTTCCTGCCGTATGCAATGGAAATAATGGATTTATAGAAGTGGCAGCGGAAGGAGGAGAAGGGGACTTTACCTTTTCTTTGGATGGTGGGACTCCACAAACTGAAAATGTTTTCCAAGACTTACTCAGCGGCACCTATACCGTTATAGTCACAGATGAAAATGGCTGTACTGCAGAAGGACAAGCAACTATAGATCGCCCAGATATAGCTGAGATAGAAGCTGTAGACCCGCTAGATACCAGGTGTAACGAAGCCAATGGATCATTAACGATAACATCTACCTTGCCTAATATCACTGAATACTCCTTGGATGGTGAGAATTTTACAAGTGGAAATGTCTTTGCAGACTTACCAGCAGGAGATTATGATATTTTTATAATAGATGAAAATGGCTGTCGCAACCAAACTCAGGCGACGATAGCTCCAAGTACTGCTTTGCACGTAGAAACTTCCGTAGCTACAGTAGATTCTTGCGAGGCTAGCAAAGGGACTATCAGAGTCATTGGTACCAGTGAAAATATGCCTATCAGTTACAGCTTGGACAATGCAACACCTGTTGCTGAAGGTTTTTTCCAAAACCTAGCTGGAGGACCCTATAATGTGGCGCTTACAGATGCGCTCGGATGTAATATAGATGTGGATATGAATGTACCCACGACACCAGCAGTACTCATTACAGGCGTAGATGTTACACCACCAGAATGCTATGAGGATGATGGTAAGGTAGAAATTGTAACAAGAGGTGGCGAAGGTGGCTTAGTATCTATACTCCTAGACTCTATTGCTCAGCCACTGGGTTTTGAGAATCTGGCGCCAGGAGGTTACGTTATAGAAGTAACTGACGAGCTAGGTTGTGTAGGGACAAGAGAGATAGAAGTACCATTTCCATACTGTCCTATTTATATCCCCAATGTTATTGCCCTTCAGGAAATACGACCAGAAGATGTCTTTAGGATATCTACACATCCAAGATATCAGGCCTGTGTTATGGATTATAGAATCTACAGTCGATGGGGAGAACTGGTCTATCGTGCAGAAAACTTTGACATTCACGATAGAGACAAGCATTTCTGGGACGGACGATTCAATGGTAAAAAAGCAGAACAGGATGCCTATACCTATCTCATAGAAATCAAACATCCTAATGGCCTACATGAACGTTTTGCAGGATCTGTAATGTTGATTCGATAATTCGATTCTTATGCCAGCGGGCTATCCTTCATTGCTTCGGCTCTATTAAATGAGACTCTTAGTTTGGCACCACCCATTTCTTTGATTACGGAAGTCTTCAGCATCATCAGAGGTGCAGCAGTAGTACTAAACCATAGTTCTTGTGATTTCTCGTCTCCATCTATAGAGGCTAATTTACACTTGTAACAAGCTTGTCCTTGTATGTCTTCAGTACCCAGCACTTCAAAACTATAGGTCTGGAATTTCTGATTAGTAGAGTCTAGTATACGTAAGGTAGTCTTGTATCCTTCAGAGAGTGGAAGATGCGCTAGGTAAGTATCTAACGAAGGCCCATCCATCACAAAACTAAAGTCAGGATTCAGCTCTATCGTATTTTCTCCATTGGGCATCGTAAGTGTTCCTTCTACTTTGTAATTAGCCACCGTGTAAGCTATTTTCATAGGGCCTTGCTCAAATAGTCTAGATTGTGGACTGAAGGTGTCAGCAGCAACTCTACTTCTATCTAGCATGTTGCCAGAAGCAGACTCTGATAGGTCTTCTATAATAAGGTCTGATCCATCCTTGGTTATTTTCCTCTGCACTTCGAAAGCCATCACCTGACCATTCATGTCAAACTGAAGGTCATAAATCAAATGCCCTGGGACAAGTTCTTTTGTAGGCTTAGGCAGAGGCGCTTTGAGCATCTCATCTGTAACCACCGCTGGCATGTTTAGGGCGGCAATATCCACGGTCACCTTGTCCAGTATTTTCTCCAGTCTGGAAGGAATTTCTTCTTGATGTCTACCACCTAGATGTTGAGCAAGGAATTTTTCCATTGCTGAAAGAAAAGCCATATTGTTTTCGGGATTGGCAAAGCCATGACCTTCATCTGGAAAGTTCAGATAGGTTACGGGTAAGCCAAGGTCTCTCATTGCGATGACAATCTGGTCTGATTCACTGGTTTTGACTCTAGGGTCATTGTCACCCTGCGCCACCATCAGAGGTGCCTTTATATTCTTGGCATGAAAGAAAGGAGACTGTCTCCTTAGTTGGGCACGGCCTTCTTCGGTAGTAGGGTCACCCATACGCTTATGGAACATGGTTCGTGCAGATTCCCAGTAGGGTGGTATAGTATCTAGTAAAGTAAATAGATTAGAAGGCCCTACGATAGAGACACCTGCGGCATATACGTCAGGCGTAAAAGTGAGTCCTGCCAAAGTCGCATAGCCTCCATAAGATCCACCAGCAATGGCTATCCTTTTGGGGTCTGCGATGCCTTCATCTACCAGAAACTTTGCACCAGCTGTCAAGTCATCTTGCATTTTCTCGCCCCACTGATTGATGGCGGCATTGAGAAATTTTTTACCATAACCAGTAGAACCTCTGAAATTTATTTGTAGTGTAGCATAACCTCTATTCGCTAAGAACTGAGCAAAGCTGTTGTAGCCCCAGTAGTCTCTGGCCCAGGGACCACCATGGATAAAGAGCACTGCAGGAAGCCCAGTTTTCTTTTCTGTCTTAGGCAGGGTAAGATAGCCAGGTATTTCTAGGCCATCCTCTGAATGGAATCTTACAGGCTGCATTTCCGACAGGTGATCAGTAGGCAACTCTGGTCGTGGAGTATAGAGATATTCTATGAGTTGGGTAGCTCTGTAATAAAGGTAGGCTGTACCTGGGTCCGTATCGTTGTTTACAAAAAAGATAAACTTAGACTCATCCTTGGTCATGGAGCCAATGCTAATTTCTGCTCCTGGGAATTCTCCTTTGAGATACTTGTAAGTTTGTTCGTGCTTGCTGTCCTTCCAATAGATGCGTTTCTTATCTCCTACATATACGGTCGCTATCAGTTCTTCGGTCAGTTCTGAAAAGCTGACATTAGAGATATCTACCTGCTGTTCTGGGTCGGACTCCAGTAGCTCCATTGCTCTAGTGGAAAAATCATAAGTGTATAAGCCCGTCAGGTCTGGCTCTCCAACATTGGACAACATGTATACTTGTCCGTCTTTGTTAAATTTTATAGGGCTGATAGACTCTTCCAGAGTTGCTTTGAGGATGCTAGTTAGACCTGCTTCAGCAATTTCGAGAATTTCTGAGCCCCCATCGGCGGTAGATTTTCCTGCCAGTCTAAGTTGCCCTGCTTGGTCAAAGTAGAATCCACTCAACTGCTCGTCATTCTGATAAATCAGTTTTCTTTCCCCACTTTCCAAGTCTATTTCGTAGCAATCATGCCAGGCTTTGTCTCTATCATTGATGCCGACATAGATGACCTTGTGATTAGATCGCGGAAGACTGTATATAATTGCTCGGATATCTCCATAGTCTGAGAGATCTCTAGCGACTGGCATCTTATTATCAAAAGCCTCCTTAGGATCTAGAGCATAGAGGTGGTAGTTTTCGTCTCCGCCTTTATCTTGTACGTATAGGATATACTTGCTGTCTCTACTCCAGAAATAACTGGTGACAGGCCTGTTCTTATCATCTGTGACAGGCACCGCATTTTCAAATGCACCATCTAAAGGCTTCACCCAGATATTCATCATGCCATCTAGGGGCTTGATAAAGGAAATGTATTCCCCATCAGGACTTATCTGTCCACCAGCAATAATAGGATTGCCAAAGAGTATTTCTCGGTCTATAATAGGTGTCGTATAAGTGGACATGTTAATAATGTTTAGTTAGGAGGAAGATTGGTAGTTAGGACAGTTTGTTACCGTAAGCCACGAAGTGAGGATTGAGCAAGTCTTCTTTATTATACTGCATAGGCTGTCCATTCTCTGCTTGTACTATGCTACCGCCAGATTCTTCCAGAATGATATGTGCAGCTGCAGTGTCCCATTCCATGGTAGGTGCTAGACGTGGGTATATTTGTGCATCGCCACAGGCAAGAATAAGAAACTTGAGTGAACTGCCTTTGGAAACCTTTAGAGGGGCATTGTAATCGTCTATAAACTTTTGTGTCGGTTCATTCAGATGTGATCGAGAGCAGACGATAGAGAGCGCTTTTTCTTCTGAATGATAGAAGGTTGCTTGTAACTCTGAGGTAGTTCCTTTTGCAACTTTATAAGCGCCTTGGTCTTTGATGCCGTAATACATTTCATCTACTACAGGCGTATACACAACGCCAGCTATAGATTTGTTTTTGTGGATTAAGGCGATATTGACCGTAAACTCTCCATTGCGCTTTATAAATTCCTTGGTCCCATCTAGAGGGTCTACCATCCAGACATAATCATACCCTTTTCTATCGGCATAAGGAATCTCTTTGTTTTCCTCAGAAATAATAGGAAACTGTGTAGATAGCTTTTCTAGTCCATCACAGATAACAGCATTGGCCTCTTTATCAGCTCTCGTGAGCGGTGAGTTGTCATCCTTAGTCTCTACATTGAAATTATCTATATCTTCATACACTTCCATTATTTTCTGGCCTGCTGCCTTCGCTATCGGAAGGACTTCCATTATAAGTGCTTTGAGCTTATCTGCTGTCATTATTTGCTATTTAGAATGCAATGATACAATTTGTGAAAGTGCCATTTTATATCTCAGAAGGATTTAATTTTGTGAAGGTCTGGTACAGCCTATGATATGGTCACAGCTTATTACTGGCTGGCTTTCCTCCTTGTCTTCTCTAATATTTTATTAAAACTTTCTCTTCCATATGATGAATAGAATCTGATTTCATTTAAAAAAGTGATTTGAGAGTTAGTCCATTCTGCATCATCTATTTGCTTATTTAACTTAATCTCTTTTTCTTTTTTTAATAGATCCCCTTTGCTGTTGAAGTTTGTGTATAATGCATATGCGATGTCAATATCTTTTAGTAAAGCCTCTTTTTCATTTCTTGGTATAACCTGAAATTTTGTAGAATTTATCATTTTGCATATTTCATTGATCCTATTTTCATCTATTTGCTTTTTCCTTAGGAATTCTGTGCAAAGTTCTATGCTTTTCTCTTCATGATTATCGTAGTCATACAAATAGCCTACGTCATGGAACCACGCCGCAATTATAACATTGTTCTTTTCTTCATCCCTCATTTCTTGCTTGTGTAGAGCCTGAATTACTCTTTCCACAACGATCTCAGTATGCTCTATGTTATGATAATGTAATTGTTCCATCGTTGGGTTTTTAAAGTGTTCTCTTATGGACTGCTCTGCTTTTTGTATTAAGACTTGTTCTCTCATTAATTAGAATCCTACTATTGCACTATTTTTGCAATATGTGACACAATTGCATTATTTGTGCAAATATAACAATTATTGCATTATTAATGCAAGAGACGTATATTTGCATTATTAGTGCAATAAACACTATAACTGCATTGTTTATGCAATAACTAATTGTTAAGTAAATAAGGTGAATGAGGAATTCAAAGAAAGGTGTAGTATCAAAAAGATCAGAGAATAAATCTAAGCATTTCATATTGATGGGTGACATCATAGGGAGTTCTAACTATGAATACAATGAATTAAAGAATTTAAAGAAATCAAT
>CAYNJK010000040.1:0-13548 GCA_964397575.1 uncultured Saprospiraceae bacterium | reverse complement strand
ATTCCTCTCAAAACATATCCATTAATAACTCAGGCGTATATATCTTACATCTAAGATATAATGATAAAACATCAGTCTATGAGAAATTTGTCATATTGGAGTAAAATAATATTAATGATCTCTGTGCTTTTGGGCTTTAGCACTACAGCTAAAACCCAAAGAGATAAGAGAGATTATGTGTGGATTAATGGCTACGACTTTACTTCCGAATATCAGGGTAACGATAATTTTATTTTTAATTTTAATAACGGCTCATCACCTAAACTAACTACGGGCTTACCATTATCATTCAGTGGCAATAACACGTCTATCTGCGACAAGGATGGTAATCTGTTATTGTATTCCAATGGCTGTCATATAGCAGATGCCAATAATAATATTATAGAAAATGGCAGTGGTATCAATGAAGGCATATGGGTAGACACAATAAAAGATACCTGTGACGATTATCCGGGATTTCAGGATGTATTGTTGCTTGATTCTCCATCCTCAAATGAGTTTTTTTACTTAATACACAAAAGAACTAACCGCAACCCAAATGATAATCGTGATTTCTACAGAACTCTAAATTATTCAACAATAAATATAGAGAGTGATTCTGATAAGCCTATTGTTGTAGAAAAGAATTCAATTTTATTTGACTCAGAAAGGTTTTTGTACAGTTACCTCACAGCCATCCCGCACCAGAACGGTAAAGACTGGTGGATTACACAACCCTTAGAACTTAGCCCTGAGTTGGCAGTCATCAAGCTTGATGAAAATGGTTTTGAGATAACGGGAACATATACATTTCCATTTGAGTATGTAGACAACTCTTCAGCTTCAGGTAGTGCACGATTTTCTCCTGACGGTACTAAGTATGCCTACTTTAATACTTATGATAATTTGGTAATTTATGATTTCGATAGGGAAACTGGAGAAATGTCAAATCAGCAATATATAGAACTATTCGATACCCCAGATGAAGATATCCGAGGAGGCTCTGTAGAATGGTCACCTAATTCTCGATTTATTTATTTGTCTGCTCAGGATGTGTTAGTACAATTAGATACCTGGGATTCTGATCTTAAAGCTTCAGCCATAGAAATAGACACCTATGATGGTGGTCTTGATCCCTTCCCAACTCAATTTTTTATGATGGCATTGGCTCCCGACTGTCGCATCTATATGAATAGTCTTAATGGCTCACAAAGTTATCATGTGATAAACAAGCCTAATGAAAAAGGTCTTGCTTGTGACTTCGTCCAGCAAGGTATCAAGCTGCCTGCAGCGTCTAGTGTAGGCACCATGCCCAACTTCCCTCGTTTCCGTGTAGACGAAGAAAACAAGTGTGACCCTACGATCACGAGTATCTTCGGTGATGATATATACTGGCGTAGAGATCTTACTTGCTATCCCATTCCTGTAATGGACGAGCTGACTGTAGAGTTGCCTGAGCAGAAACGGGGTCAGATTGTGGTGGTGGATATGGGTGGGCAGGTGGTGATCCATAAGGAGCTAATTGCCGGTACACCTATTAAACAACTATCCATGGGTGGGTTGCCAGCAGGGACTTACTCGGTGGAGTTTATACCTGATAATAATAAGGAGAGAAGGATATGGACGAAAAGGGTTGTGAAAATAGACTAGGTGTTTCATATTCCGCAGCACAGAGTCGACCTTCCTCTTTGGAAGGCAAACCCCTATAGGGGCGACTCAGAGCTGCTATCTGAGTGGATAATCGATAATTATAAAATTATTCCAATCCGAGCAAAGTAAAACCAGAATGTAACACAGTATAATCAGAGAATGACTCGTACCTCGCCACTCTCGATATACTCACTACGTTATGCTGTATAAGACACAAAGGATATAAATTGAATATAGATCTAAAAAGGTGCTAATTAGCGACAGCATAAAAGCATCATGCCTACTTCCTTGCTAGTAGTCGCGCTGTATATCACCGATCCTCTAAAACCGCATCAGCTCCACAAACTGATTATATCTCTGGAGTACTTGTGGTCCATCCAAGGTCTTCAGTTTTTCCAAACTGAATTCTTCCACACAGAAGGATGCCATCGTCGATCCATAGACAACTGCATTACGCATGTTTTCAAAACTGATGTCATCCGTCTTTGCTAGATAACCCATAAATCCTCCAGCAAAGGTGTCACCGGCACCAGTTGGGTCTTTGACTTCTGCGAGTGGTAGGGCAGGGCAGTAGAAGGTTTTGTCTTTAGACATCAGCATGGCACCATGTTCCCCTTTCTTGATGATAAGATATTTAGGTCCCATTTTGAATATTTTCTGAGCTGCTTTGACCAGTGAATATTCTCCTGATAGCTGTCTGGCCTCCTCATCATTTATTGTGAGGACATGGACTTTAGAGATGGCTTCCTTCAGTCTGTCCATGGCGATGTCCATCCAGAAATTCATTGTGTCAAGTACAATGAGCTTAGGGTCGGTCAATTGTTCCATAACTCGGATCTGAATATCTGGTGTCAGATTACCTAGCATAATGAACTTGGAGTCTTTATAAGAATCTGGCAGCTCTGGATCGAAGTCATCTAGGACATTAAGATCTGTCTGTAACGTATCTCTCTGATTCATGTTCTCGTGGTACTTTCCAGCCCAGAAGAAGGTCTTGCCGTTCTGCACTATTTTGAGCCCTTCCATACTGACGCCTCTAGATTCCAGTTGCTTGATTTCGTCAGTAGGAAAGTCAGCACCGACGATGGAAGTCAGCCTGATATCATTTGTAAAATAAGAGGCTGCCCAAGAGATGTAGGTACATGCACCACCAATCACTTTTTCTGCATGACCGTAAGGTGTTTGGATATCATCAAAGGCCACAGTGCCGACTGTCAATAGACTCATAGTTAATGTAGTTTTAGGGCGCAAATGTAAGGAAAACCCTCTCCTTTACGAGCCAAAAAAGCTTCAAGGCTATTTTATATATTTCAGATCAAAGCTTTTTCTTCCTTTTACTTTGTCCAGATCGCACCTACGCCAGCCTCCCATAGCTGCGCATTATATTTTTTTATGCGCTTTTCTAGGGTAGCTGATTGCTTTTGCAAGACGGTCCATTGTTCATCTAGTTCTTGTCTTCTATCCCTTGACGGTTGATTGACACGAGGCAGATCGCTTTCTGTATGATTAATCATAAACATGTAATGTGCTGTAAACTTGTTGGGAAAGTTTTCTACATCATCATAGGCCTTCGATTTTCTTTGGACCATCTCCTCGTCCCAGGTTTTCAAATCTTTGACCAAGGACTGCCCATCCTCGATTAGTGACTGATGGGTCGTTTTATCCAGATGGCTGATTATTCTAGTTAATTGTTGGCGCTTGTTGTACAGGGTATTAGTTGCATTATGCATGGCAGTCAGATTGGCTTCCACTTCATTCATAAACTGATTGTAGCCCTCATAATCTAATTCTGTAGGGTAGGTGGGATTAGGCAAAATCTTAAAAGATGTTGTACTGGCCTTAGCTCCAACTTTCATGGTAGCTACATATTCTCCAGGAATAGCTTTATGCCCTCTGAAGCTGGCTTCTATATATGCGTCGGGAATGCCTGGCATGATGCTGTGTCTGGTATCCCATACATATCTATTGAGTCCTTTTTTCTTAGAAAGAGTATCTGTAGGTGGCGGTCCACCGTCCCATCTTTTATAGGTCTTATCTTTTTGGGATGATAAAGTATTGACTACTTTACCATTTGTGTCTTTAATCTCTATAGTCACATCTAAGGAGTCAGCCACTTTAGGAAGTTGGTAGTATATGACCACACCTGAAGCAGGATTGACGCCATGCAAAGGATGTATCCCTTTGGATTTATTACCATTCAATGGGCTGCCACTGTTATTAATATATATGTCTTCTGGTTGGAATATTTTTATAGCGTCGATATCGTTATCATGCTGTCTCAGCAGTCCCATGTCATCTAGTACCCAGAATGACCGACCCGAAGTAGCGATGGCCATATCGTCGTGTCTGATGATGAGGTCCAGAATAGGAGTAACAGGGAGATTGAGTTGTAGGGACTCCCATTCATTGCCCCCATTCCATGATACATAGAGCCCTGTTTCTGTACCTGCAAATAGTAGGTCTTTTCTTTTGTCATCTTCTCGGATTACACGGGTAAAGGCCCCCTGTGGTATGCCTTCAGAGATGTTTTTCCAAGTCTTGCCATAATTTGTAGACTTGTATAGTGCAGGTGTTTTGTCATTGAATTTATATCTCGTGGTGGCGATATAGACCGTGCCAGCCTCATGGGGCGATACATCTATCGCATTGATCAAGCATTCTTTGAGTCCGGTAGGCGTGACATTTGTCCAGTTGTCGCCATTGTCTCTTGTTAGATAGACTAGCCCGTCATCACTGCCTGTATATATCGTGCCTTCCTCATGTGGGGACTCTGCCACATAGCTCAATGTCCCATAATTTTCTGCACCTACAGCCTCATTGGTATAGGGTCCACCACCATTGCCTTGCTTGTCATCTTGATTTCGTGTTAGGTCAGGAGAAGCTTCTTCCCAACTCAGACCCTGGTCTCTGGTCCTGAGGAGATACTGGGCTCCATGATAGTAAGTGTTGGGCTCATGTTGGGATTTGATAATAGGAGCATTCCAGTTATAGAGATATTTCATCTCTCTTGCTTCCATGCCGAGGTATTGGATAGGAGCCGCCATGATATTGGATCCAGCATCTGCCTTGGTGTTGAGCGCCTCTATAGTGCCCAGATAGGAACCACCCATCACCACTGTTGGATTGTCAGGGTCAAAGGCTAGGAAAGCACTCTCACCGCCCGCTGAAGCTTTCCAGTTTTGCGCAGTTATGGCACGACCACTTATGGACCTATGTTCTATAGCAATAGAGCTGTTGTCCTGCTGGCCGCCATAGATGCGGTAGGGGAAGCTGTTGTCTACATTGATTCTATAAAACTGGGCCGTGGGCATATTGGCTTGTGTAGACCAAGACTTACCTTGATTAAAACTTATAGCTGCACCACCATCATTGGAGATACATAGGTTGTCCGAGTTATGTGGGTTTATCCATAGGTCATGATAGTCGCCGTGGGTTCCCGTAATTCTGGACCAGGACTTTCCGCCATCGATGGACTTAAGCGCAGGTGCACTGAGGACATAGATGAGGTTGTCGTTATTGGGGTCTATAAAGACTTCTATATAATACCAGGCACGCTGCGTCAGTCTGTTGTCTCCACTTACTTTGGACCACTGAGCACCTCCATTATTAGAGACAAATAAGCCACTCTTATCTTTCTGGGTATCACTTTCTATCAGTGCATAGACTTTATCAGGATTGGATCTGGAGACAGCAATCGCCATCTTGCCTTTTTCTTTGGGGAGCCCTTTGTGTATTTTCTTCCAGGTTTTGCCAGCGTCCGTACTTTTATATAAGCCACTGCCATCACCACCACTTATGACTTTCCATGGCACCCGCTGATGCTCCCACATGGCTGCATACAGCACGTCAGGATTACTCATATCCATGCTTAATTCGGAACAACCCGTGCTCTGATTGACAAAAAGCACTTTATTCCATGTGGCACCGCCATCGGTCGATTTGAAAATGCCTCTTTCTTTATTGGGGCCATGCAAGGCTCCTTGCGCCGCAACGTAGACGAGATCGGGATTTGTAGGGTGGATGATAACCCTGGAGATGTGTTGGGTTTCTGCTAGGCCCAGATGTTTCCAGGTCTTACCACCATTGGTCGATTTGTATACACCATCACCATGGGAAGTCATTACACCTCTGGGCGCATGCTCACCCATACCGACATAGACGATATTGGTATGGCTTTCTGAGACGGCTACTGCACCTACAGATCCAGTCTTGAAGTATCCGTCTGATATATTTTTCCAGTGCTGACCAGCGTCTTCTGTCTTCCATACTCCGCCTCCTGTAGTTCCCATGTAATAGGTCAGGGGATCGCCTACGACTCCACTAGAGCCTACAGATCGTCCACCTCTGAAAGGGCCTATATTTCTGTATTTGACAGCTTGGTAGAAGCTGTCTGCTGTCATCGCTTTGGTAGAAGGCGCTTTATTCTGACAGTAGCTTGTAGTCAGCCCTATAAAGAAGAGGCAAAATGTGGTCAAGGTTTTCATAGAACTCAGTTTATTGGGTCAAGATAAGAAGCCTCTCATTATTATTGTAAAATCAATAGAATGCAGTTTAATGCATAAATTGTAAAGGAATTCCAACGCATTTAGGTCTCATAACACCTTCAAAAGCCTTTTTATCTACGAAATGATTCGTAAAAAGTTAAGGTTATGATAATTATCCTCTGAAAACTGCATTTATTAAGAGGTAAACAGACCTTTGGGTTCTAAAGCTAAAACAATGAAGTTTTTCTGCCTTCCCATATTGATGTTCTTGTTCTCTAATTCTGTCCAAGCACAGCAGGATGTGGTAAAATGGACTGCCAGTTATGATGCCGAGCAATCCAGTATTATTCTTAAGGCTAAGATGGAAAAGGATTGGGTAATCTACTCCCAAGAGCACGTAGAAGACGGCCCTATACCGACGAGTTTTGAGTTTGAAGAAGTAGCCGGTGTATCTTATACTGGTAAAGTAGAGCCCCTTTCAGCTCCTATCATAGTGGAGAGTGAGGTGTTCATGACTGAAGTTAAGAAATACAAAAAGGAGGCAATATTCTCCCAGAAGGTCGAACTTCAGGATGATTCTGTTGTAGTAAAGGGCACTGTTACCTATATGGCCTGTGATTCAAAAAGATGTCTAGCACCTAAAACGATTCCTTTCGAAGTAAAAATTTAATTTTGGATGTCCTAAGTGGACTGTTATACACTACATTCTATTCTACTAAACTAATTTCCAATGCGGTCAATTTTCCTGGTCCTATCACTATTTATTGCAACTCTTCCACTGGATGCCCAGATTTTGGATCCTGTAAAATGGGAGTTCTCATCAGAACACCTTGGAGGTGATGACTATCTTCTTACCTACTCTGCAGATATAGAAGAACCATGGACGGTCTATTCTCAGTACACTTCTGACGATGGCCCTGTACCTACTAGTATCAACTATGAATCTGAAGGCTTTGAGCTGGACGGCAAGTCGACAGAGACAGGTCACAAAAAAGAAGGCTTTGATAAGATGTTCGGAGTCGAAGTCATCAAGTTCTTAGCTGATCAGCCATTTACAATTAAGCAAAAAGTTACTGCAGCTGCTGGAACAGAGATTACTGGCTATCTCACTTATATGACCTGTAATAACGAACGTTGTCTGCCTCCGACCGATGTGGACTTTAGTTTTAAACTTACGGGTAAGGAAGCTGCTGCTGCGCCAATGAAAAAAGTCGAAGAGAAAGCAGAAGAAATGGTAAAAGAGAAGTCGGCAACTAAACCGAGTTCCATAGATCCTGTAAAAGTTACTAAGACAACTGCCAGCAAGTATAAAACCATCCCTGCTGTAAGTGGTGGAGACGAAAAGAGTTCTTCTGTCAAAGTAATTACTAAGGAAGCTGCTGAAACCCAAAATGAAAACACCTCTAACATTACTATAGGCGGATCTACCAGTGGTATAAATATTTCTGGTGGCGATATAAATATAGGTACCATCGGTAGTGCAGAAACGATGGTGGATGAAATGCCAGAAGACGGTAACAACTTACTGAATCCTGTAAGCTGGAATATAACAACCAAGAGTCTCGGTAATGATGAATACGAACTGATCTATACTGCTAAAGCTGAAGACCCATGGACAGTGTATTCTCAGTTTACTTCTGATGATGGTCCAGTACCTACTTCAGTTACCTATGAAACCGAAGGCGTAGAGCAACTAGGCAAAGGGACAGAAGCAGGTCATATGAAAAAGGGCTTCGATAAAATCTTCGAAGTAGAAGTCATCAAGTTTCTTTCTGATGAGCCGTATGTTATTACCCATAAAATAAAATCACCTGCAGAAAAGATTAAAGGGTATCTCACTTACATGACTTGTAATGCAACGACTTGTTTACCCCCTACAGATATAGATTTTGCTTTTGATCTAAAAAAAGGCGTACGTCTAGATTACAATGATCTGGATAAAGAAGCGGTAGAAACAAACTCTGCGGCAACAGCTGCAAGCGGTTCTGCCTTAGCAGGAGCAGATGGACCTAAGATTAGTGGTAATCTATTAGATAATAAAATTCCGACTATAGCTGCCAGTTATGCCAAGCCACTAGGTAATTGCGGTGGTGGAGACGAAGAGGGAAGTAGTTTACTGAAGTTGTTTTTCTTTGGTTTGATAGGTGGATTGATAGCTTTATTGACGCCTTGTGTTTTCCCGATGATTCCGCTTACTGTATCTTTCTTTACTAAAGATACGAAGAGGAAAGGATGGATGAACGGACTTATATATGGGGCATCTATCATTGTTATCTATGTCGCCTTGGGATTAGGGCTAACTGCTATCTTTGGTGAAGAGGCACTTAATAGATTGTCTACTGATTGGATTGCAAATACTATCTTCTTTTTGATATTTATCTTTTTTGCCTTTTCCTTCTTTGGATATTATGAAATCACCCTGCCGAGTTCTTGGACAACCAAGAGTGATGGGATGGCAGACAAAGGTGGCTTGTTAGGGATCTTTTTTATGGCCTTCACTTTAGCGCTTGTATCTTTTTCATGTACCGGTCCTATCATAGGTACGGCCATTGTACAAGCTGCTACGACTGGTTCCAAAATGGGGCCTGCAATAGTTATGGGTGGTTTTGCCCTCGGTATGGCCTTACCTTTTGGTGTCTTTGCGGCAGTACCTGCTTTGCTCAATAGTCTACCACAGTCAGGAGGTTGGATGAATTCTGTCAAAGTCGTTCTTGGATTCTTAGAACTGGCATTGGCATTTAAATTCCTTTCGGTAGCTGATATGACCAATCATTGGGGCTTCCTAAAGTATGAATTATTCATGGGCATTTGGATATTATGTTTTGCAGGTATGACAGCCTATCTATTCGGTTTCATAAAGTTTCCGCATGATAGTCCATTGAAAAAATTGTCTCCTACCAGATGGATATTTGCATTACTGTCTTTGGCATGGACTATCTATCTGATGACAGGACTGATTCCAAGTAAGGAACAACCAGGCAGTTATAATTCTCTAGCACTTATGAGTGGGCTTGCACCACCTAGTAGCTATAATTTCTTCCTTAAGCAACCGGATGCGGATAAGAATATTAAAGATCGTTTTCCGTCTTATTCCATCTGTGCTAATAACATTCCTTGTTTCAAAGATTACTATGAAGGCAAGACTTATGCGCAAGAAATGAACAAACCTATCTTTCTTGATTTTACAGGCTTTGGCTGTGTAAACTGTCGAAAGACTGAAGAACATGTGTGGGTAGATGAAATGATAAAGGATAAGCTTTCAGATGACTTTGTACTGGTATCACTATATGTAGATGACGACAAAAAACTGGAAAACACTTATGTGTCCAAGAATAGAGAAGGCAAGAAGATCAGAAATGTAGGAAATATGTGGGCGGACTTCCAGATAATAAACTTCCAGCAGAACTCGCAACCACTCTATGTTATGATGACACCTGATGAGCAGGTAATGGCTAAGCCTAGAGGTTATGTGACTTTACCAGCAGCAGAAGGAATAGCGGATTATAATAAATATCTGGACTGTGGACTAAGTACCTATTCCAAGCTAAACAAATAAACTTTTCTAAGCAGAAAAAAATGACCCGAACAATGAAGTGATATTGTTCGGGTCTTTTTATAGATAGTGTTGATATACAATTGTGGGTGGTAGAAAACTATAAGTGAGACCTTCTGTTTCTATACTACTCAGAAGCTATTCTATGATTGTAAGTTCTACCTTTCTTAATTACTCAGCAACTTCTTCTTCCTTGTGATGCACAACATAAGTTGTCTTTTCACTATCGACTTTTGTTTGTTCTAAGCTAGATTCCTCATAAGAGTAGTAACAGCCTGATTTATTACTATTGGCGCAAGACATTGCAGAAACAACGATGAGCAGCAGGCCTGTATATTTTATTACTTTTTTCATGGCTTTAGTTTTTTATCTGTTTATTAAATCTGTGTATAACTAATACACTAATGAGTTTTGATTTGTTTAGGGCCAATATTTAAATTCTTATTAAATTTTAGAAGTAAGCGGCCAAGCCTAATTCCAGAAATTTGGCATTTTTTCTCATGTCTAATGGGATGCCTTGGAAGGTGTATCCATCACTGACATCTTGTGTGATATAAGTATACCTTAGGTCAAGGTGTAGATGTTTATTGATAATATAACCTGCCATAAAATTGAATCCTGTAGTGAAGTTGGTCTCATTTTTCTCAAAGTTCTCTAGGCTACTCAGGTCTTCTGTCTGACTAGTGGTCAGTGAGATCTCTGGCCCGACTCCTAGTTTTAGTTTGCCAAGTTTTACACCTGCATTGGCTACTAATCTGACATTATTTTCTGCAGTGCTAAATAGTAATCCAGGATCTAGGGGACTTCTGTTAAGTGAAGCAGAAAGTAACGTAAAGTTTCTACCTGTTGTGGTGTATAGGCCATCTAGATTTAGAAATAAAAGCTCGTTCTGAGCAAATAGAGATAGTCCGATACCTTTTCTACTTTCGTTAGAATCAAAGGATAGATTGTAAATCTTTCGGCCAGTTACATCTACAAATTCTTTTGTGGAAGCTTGTGTAAAACTGGTGCCATATACAGCCTTTGCTCCAAACTGGACTTGCGCATCGGCACTTATAAAGAGGCATAGCATAGCTAATAGAAACAGTGGGAATTTCATATTCATGATTTTTAAATTTTAGAAAAAAGTTTTCACCTAGCAGTCACTTTCTGAATGAAAGTTGTTGCAGTGGTTTAGAGTAGCTGTGTATCCATGTGAAAGAATTTTTAGATTTTATTCTATAATGTGTTTTGTCCAAGATTGGTAAACAGACTTGAGTTAATATTTTGGAAGTTGTCTTGTTTCAACCTTCTGCTTCATTAATACGTTCAACACTGAAAACGTCTCAAAGATTCCTGATATTTTTTTTCTAAAGTCTTGTTCAACACTTTACAAGATCCATTTTGCTAAGTAGTGTTATCAGAGAACACTTTGTGACCACTTAGGAACTATAAAATTTTACCAATTATTATAGAATGACAGATATTATTCATTAGTTGCAACAAGAAATTAGGCGATGAAAACAATGAACTATAATCTTACAATAATTGTGTTATTTCTGGCGTTCATATCTGCTTGCAAGCCAGACTCTAAAACAGCACAAGTAGAAAATTCTACGTCAAGTGTAGCCTCAGAAATAGAGATACTAGACGACCCAGAAGCATTATTTGCAAGAGCCAATAGCTATTATAACAAAGAGGACTATGATAGGGCAATAGCAGATCTCGAGAAAGCAATAAAATCTGAAAATCCAAAAGCTGCTTATTACCACCTACTCTCAGATTGTAACCTGGATTACTATCGTTCTAAAGATGCGCTGATGAATATGGAGAAAGCCGCTGAGCTCTTTCCAGAAAATATACCTACCTGGCTGAAACTATCTGAAACACAACTGATACTCCAGCAGTTGGAGCCTGCATTAATTTCTGTTGCACAAGTAATGGCACTGGAACCGGATAATCCTGATGCACATTTTATGAAAGGTATGGTATTCAGAGCCATGGGTGAAGGAGATAGAGCTATCAATGCCTTCCAAACCACAACAGAACTGGATCCTGAGTTTACCGACGCTTGGCTTTTTGCTGGTGAGTTGTTCGAAGAAAAAGGCTTAGAGATAGCACTGGATTACTATAACGGTGCGATTAACTCTAGTCCTGACAATATCACGGCACTGCATTCTAAAGCTTTCTATCTCCAGAATCATAACCAGGATATGGAAGCCATAAAAATATATAAGCAGATAAATCAAATAGACAAGAACTATATGAACGCCTATCTCAATACTGGCATCTTATATATGACTATGGATTCACTAGACAATGCAATGGAACAGTTTAATATCATGGCAGGTATACAACCGCAAAACCACTTGCCTTACTACTATCGTGGACTTATCTATGATGCCAGAGGGGACATCTCCGCTGCCCGTACAGAGCTGCAAAACTGTATCAATCTTAAGTCTGACTTTTCCAAAGCAAAGAATGCACTTCTTAACTTGAGCAACTCATAAATTTGGCGGAATAAAGAATTATTAGGCAATAATTTGAAATATTGTCGTTGTCATGTAATAAATGTCTTGAATTTGGGTTAAATTATTGTTAATCGTTCCTAAAGGCGGTTAACAGGGCGATTTATTTAACATTTAAAATTCAGAACAATGAAATTCATGTACTTCATTAGTCTGTTCTTTCTGAGCAGTCTTTTTCCCGTTTTTGGTCAGCAAGCTTCCACGTTCCTTTACTTCGATGTAGATGACCACTCCCTTACTGTAGAAAGCAAACAGCTGCTAGATCAGCTTTTTGTAGACTTAGAAAAACATTCCGATTATGCGATTCAGATTATTGGCCATACCGATCAGGATGGCTCTGATGATTACAATGAGCAACTTGCTCAGAAACGAACAACTACTGTAGAAGATTATCTTGTTTCAGTAGGATTTCCTATGCAGCGACTGGCTGTAGACTGGAAAGGCGAAAGTGAATTGTTATTCAGTGATGATTCTTCTTCTTCCAAGCAACAGAATAGGAGAGTGGAGATTATCAGTAAGCACTGGGACTATGACAATGTAGACCAGCTGGTAAGTCTCGTAGGTGAGAGTAGTCCTATGCAATATCATACTGTAGATACTAAGGAATCACAATTTTTTGATCTCGAACAAGGTACCAGTGTTTTTATACCTGCTGAGTCGTTTCAGTTTGCAGATGGCACTCTGCCAGAAGGAGAAGTCCAACTAGAGCTTATAGAAGCATTCAGCTATACAGATATGGTCACTCAGAGTCTGAGTACACATACCAAGGATGAGTTGCTAGAGACTGGTGGTATGATATATATAGAGGCCACTTCAGAAGGTAAGCCATTAGAACTGGTAGAAGGAAAAAGCATAGAGTTTATCTTCCCTTTACAAAAAGAGGAGGAAGGAATGGAGTTGTTTTATGGTGATCAAGATGTAGAGTCTGGAACAGTCAGCTGGACAGAAACTGGTCAGAGTATCAGTACTACACAAGTGAAGAATGATCCTCTACAAATAGACTTTACACCTATTCTGGAATATGATTTTGGAATTATAGAGAAGCCTACCATTCTCTTCGAAGATATGCCAGCAAGACCAAGAAGGATGAAAAAACCATTCCCGCCTTCTAAGCAATTGTATCATGGTGAAAAGTATGATCAGATGTATGCTAGCTATGAAGCCAATCTGAAGGCTTACAATGAACAATTGCCTAAACTAGCTGCAGCAGAAGCAAAATGGCAAGAAGAAGTAACCAGCAGGGTAGAAAGAATAGAGGATTTCAAGAAAGAAATTTCAGAGTTTAAGTATGCAAGAAAGCTCTACAGTGCTGTCAGAAGCTTAGAGGCAATTAAAGACAGAAGAGCTCCCGTAGAATTACTTGCCAGATTATTCT
>CAYNJK010000039.1:2609-13593 GCA_964397575.1 uncultured Saprospiraceae bacterium | reverse complement strand
CCGTGTAGTACCTGTCATAGGAATTGTATCGGTATGATTGGTGGTTGTTACCTGAGTAATATCCACGTTGTGCAAATGAAGCGGAGCTGAATCCGATAATCATTAGTGCCGAAAAAATTAGTTGCCATTTCATAACTTATGGTTTTCTAGTTACTGATCGGCCAGGATCAGGCGCCCAATATGGACTAGTTAATTCATTGACGCCTAAAGATTTATGAAGTTTACTGAGCTATATATCAGTTAACTAGACTTTAACCGAGTTAAAGCTCTTAACACGGAGAATGTTAAAATTCTATGATTTGATTACTTTAGATTTCTTGTGTTATAATTATGTAAATATTGCCGTAACACCATCTATAGTACAAAAACTTCATTATGAAAACGCTTTACTTCTTCCTATTGGTTCTGATAAGTTCGTCAGCCTTCAGCCAGCTGAGTTCCTATAACATTGCGGACTACCTGTATCCAGATGTCCAAAGAAAAACGCTGATGCTTCGGCCTATTGTAGATTTCAATAGTTCGAGCAGTTCAATAAATGGCGGGTCAGTTAGCGATTTCGATGGCAGTATAGACTTGTTAGGCTCAGATTTTATGAACAGCAGAAAGCGACAGCTAAGGCTTAGTTACAACTTAGAACTAGGATTTACGGCCAGATCGAATAATAATCCTTCCTTACTCAATCAGGATGGTCTGTATGGTGGCGCTTCAGCAACTCTTACCAATAGATTTTTCTTTAAGCCGAAACGGTTCTTTGAAATCGATCTATCTGGTTCTTTTGGTTACGACAATTTTTTTAGACAATTCACAACTGCAGTAAATAGAAATGAAATAACTGCTGACATTACTATAGCCCCAAAAATAGGATTTGGGAGACTAGAGTTCGTCACAGATGCCTGGCACGCCGTGACCATCCTTGAAGAGCTGCAAGCTGCTGGTTGTCTGAGCAAGGACCTGGATCATGCTGAGATAACTCTACTTGCGAAAAAAATAAGTGAGTTACAAAATTACAGAGATGTAGATTTCAGGCTGGAGCGCATCTACGAGTTTGAGCAACTAGCAACTTATTTGGTCAGCGAAGGATATATGGATGCAGCTAACTATAAGTCCTTTGCGATTCTAAAAGATGCGTATGATTTTGAGGGCTTTGTAACAAGGGAAAATGGACAGCAATTTACAGCTGGCCTATTGTTGACTTATGATTATCTAGACGAAAACTTTTCAGCACCAAGAACTCAGTTGTCCAATACTATCGCTGCTCTTGTTGCGTACGAACGCAATAAGGCGATTTCTGTAGATTGGCAGTTTGAACAGAGATACGAGCTGCAGGCTGGGATAAGGAGATTTAGTCCCTTGACCACAGAAATAGTGGATCAGTCTAATTTTATTCATCTCAGTAGTACTCATACCCTAGGATATTTTCTGAGCCAGCGGACCAATTTTGAATTGGATTTAAATCTTAGATATGATTTATTTGATATTAACATTCAGAGTACGAACAATTTGACCATCTGGCTATCTCCCAAATACAATTATTATTTGTCACCACAATTGCGGTTTTTTGCCAATGGTTTTCTGGCTGTATTCAGCACAGACAATGTATTATTTGTTAACAACAGCAGCGATATATCCTCGTCTCTCTTTGCAGGTATAAATTACTTTTTCTATTAATGTGACTACCATGCAGATACACTGCACTTAGCTCCTTACCTTAGCTATGTATTAAAATACAAAGCTAATGTTAGACTTATTTTCCAGCGTACAAGCAGACAAGAAAGAGAACAAGAAAACACCTACGAAATACGATAGGACGTTTAATAAAGCCTACGAAAGACTGAACACAGAACAACGAGCTGCTGTAGATGCCATAGAAGGCCCAGTAATGGTCAATGCAGGGCCAGGGACTGGAAAAACTCAGATTCTAGCGACCCGTATAGGCAAGATTCTAGTGGAGCAGAATGTGGCTCCACATAATATTCTTTGTCTGACCTATACCGACTCCGCAACAATAGCGATGCGTAACAGGCTAGTACAGTTTATAGGACCTACTGCCCATCAGGTGCATATCTATACTTTTCATGGCTTTTGTAATCAGGTTATACAGGAAAACCTGGACATCTTTGGAGGATACAGACAACTGGAACCCATTACAGATCTGGAAAGTGTGGATGTTTTCAGAGAACTGATAGACCAGTTGGACGACAAGAACCCACTGAAGAGATTTAAGTATGACAAGTACTACGAAGGCAAGAGAATGAAACAGCTCTTCCAGCTGATGAAAAAAGAAAACCTAACTGCAGAAGACTTGCACAACTCTATAAATGAATACATAGCAGACCTTCCAAACAAAGAAGGATATACTTACAAACGGAAATACACAGACAGAAAAACCGGAAAGGTATACCAGCAAGGAGATATCAATGAAAGGAAGGTCAATGAAAAGATAAAGAGTTTCAAAGAGTTGCAGGCGGCCATAGATCAGTATGCTGGCTTCAATAAAATCATGGATAACAACTCCAGGTATGATTTTAATGATATGATCCTGTGGGTGCTAGACCACTTTGCTAAAAACGAAAATCTCCTAGCACGGTATCAAGAACGTTACCATTACTTCCTAGTAGATGAATACCAAGACACCAATGGTGCACAAAATGAATTGCTGAATCTTCTTGTTTCTTACTGGGACAATCCCAACGTATTTGTAGTGGGTGATGACGATCAGGCCATCTATAAGTTCCAAGGCGCCAACTTGGGTAATATCATAGAGTTCCAAAAGAAATACAATCCGTACACCGTCGTTCTGGAAAAAAACTATAGATCAAATCAGCTTATCCTAGATAAAGCCAAAGATCTCATTCAGTACAATGAAGAAAGACTGGTTGTACAAGTGGATGGCTTATCTAAAGAGCTTACCGCTGCTGGCCCTAATAAATCAGATGCGACTAAGCCTATCATCCTAAGTTACAGCAAGATCTCTGACGAAACCGCAGATCTGGTCCGCAAGCTCAAAGAACTCCATGACAATGACTATGAACTGGACAAAGTGGCCATCATCTATCGCAAGCATCGTCAGGTAGAAGATTTGGTTGCCGTACTAGAAAAACTAGGCATACCACTGAATATCAAAAAAAGGGTCAACATACTGGAATTGCCCCTCATCAGAAATCTGATAAATATCCTCAGCTATCTAAATGAAGAAATGATCAATTATGAAGACGGGCAGCACCGATTATTCGAGATCTTACATTACAAGTACTTCGGGATCCATCCACTCGATGTCGGAAAGATAGCACTGCACTGCCAGACAGGAGTTGTTGTACAAGACAGTAAAAACGATGACAAAGAATCTATCAAGCAAAAGAAGGTCTACCCAAAATGGAGAGAAGTTATCGCAGACGAATCCTTACTGACAAGTCTAGGGCTAAAAGACCCAGATACTGTACTCGCTACTTCAAAGTTGCTGGACACTTTGATGACTGAGATTCCTATTATTACTCTTCAGTCACTATTCGAACGTGTAATCAACGAAGGTGGGGTGCTAAAACACATAATGTTGTCGGAAAACAAAGCATGGAACCTACAGGTTGTTAGCACCTTCTTTGATCTCATCAAAAAAGAAACTGCCAAAAATCCAAAACTCAACCTGAAGGCCTTATTGACGATGATAAAGAAGATGGAAGAAAATGCTATCGACCTTCCCATCAATAAAACAATATCCTCAGAAAACGGACTCAATTTTCTAACAGCCCATTCTGCAAAAGGACTAGAATTCCAGAAAGTGTACATGCTAGGATGTACCAAAAAGATCTGGGATGGCTCTAACAGTTCCCAGAATCAGTATTCTTTTCCTGACACCATCAATGCGGACAGCAGCCTCAATATAGAAGATGAACGACGACTATTCTATGTCGCTATGACCAGAGCTGAAACCGAGCTTACTATTTCTTATGCAGAAACAACAGAAGAAGGTAAGCAGCTAGGTGCTTCGCAGTTTGTAGATGAGCTCAGAGTACATGACAATATAGATGTAGAGTATCCCACTGTCAGTGAAGATGATCTGGCCGAGTTCTACTTCAAACTGCTGGAGCGGAAAAAGGTTACTATCCCTCTTATAGAAAAGGATCTGATAGACAAATGGATGGAAGGCTACAAACTGTCTGTCACACATCTCAACAAATACCTTAAGTGCCCACTTAGTTTCTACTATGAATCTATTCTGCGAGTTCCCAGCGCCAGAAATGCATCCACAGGTTTTGGTACTGCTATGCACCATGCACTCAATAAGTTTTTTGAGAAAATCACTGATCCTGCAATGCAGAAACTAGAAAGGATGCTGTATCATTTTGAAGAAAGTCTGGTAAAACATCGTTCGCACTTTACCGAAGAAGAATTTAAAAGTTATCTGACGCATGGTAAGATGACTTTGGAAAAACTGTACAATGAGCAACTGGAGGAGTGGAAAGCTATACCGCAGCATGCATTAGAAGAAGAGCTGTCACATGCCGTTTATAAAGGCGTTCCAATCAAAGGATTCATAGATAAAGTAGAAATTTTCAAAAATCATGTGAATGTAGTCGATTACAAAACTGGAAAATATCGCTCTGAGAAACTGAGAAGACCATCCGAAAACGATCCGAATGGTGGTGATTATTGGAGACAGATTGTTTTCTACAAAATGCTGCTAGACAGTGACACAAAAAATGGATGGAAGATGGCAGCAGGTAAGATTTCATTTATAGAACCTAACAGAAAGACTGGAGAATTTACACAAAAGGAATTTGCTGTATTACAAGAAGACCTGCAAACTGTAGGAGAACAAATAACAGATACCTACGAAAAAATCAAAGCTTACAAGTTTGATAATACTTGTGACGATGCTGACTGTCGCTGGTGTAATTTTACTACAGAAAACTATAAGCTAAGGACTGAGCCGAAGGAAAAAGCTTAAAACCAGTCGTTTACTGTAAGAATGCAAATTAAGGATACAAGCCTTAGCCAAAAAAAATCCCCAACTTGTATAGGTTGAGGATTTTAAATAAGTATGACTTTTTTATTAAATCTCTACGTGGCTCCAGTTCTCACCAGATTGTATTCTATTAATCTGTGTGATAGAAACACCATATTTCTGAGCTAGAGAAGTCTTTGTTTTATTTCCTTTCTTAAGGGTTTTCTTGATAGTTCTAACTTTAGCTTCTGTAAGCTTAGAGTTGTAACCACCTTTTCTGTCCAGCCCTTCGAAAGTACCTAATTTCTTATGATGTGCAGACCATTCGTCTCTTGTGGCCCACATAATGTTCTTAGCTTTGTTGTTTTTCTTGTCACCATCTTTGTGACAGACTACAACTTGATGCTTTTTCTTTCTGCCCCCAAAAAGTTCTGCAACTAATCTGTGAACATAGAAAGTTTGTCTTTTCCCATCTTCCAGTTTAATATTAAACTGGTGATAGCCACCTTTAGTGTAGGTCCCTTTGATAAGGTGTTCATTTTTGGATGATTTGTCTACACTTTTGATTCTACCATTACTTGAGATCATATAAAACATTCTCTTGGTAGTACCGTTAGATTTGACTTTTTTCCAAACCTCCGACTTTGGCGATTTTACGACCTTAGGTCCTTCTTTTTTTTTCTTTGCCATTATTTAAATTCCTTAATAATAAAATAGAGTATAAAGCTAAAGCAATAAAAGAAAAATATATATAACAAGCAAGTATGAAACCCAACTTGTGTAAAGTATTTTTTTAATGAATTGGCCTACCTTCCTGACCGTGAAACAATAGGAGCTATTTTTTACTCCTACTTAATGACTAACACCTCGATTCTTCTGTTCTCTGCTCTTCCTTCAGGAGTTCCATTATCCGCTACAGGATTTGCTGCACCAAATCCTTCAGTCATGATTCTACCTGCATCTATACCCGCTGCTACAAGTCTATTCTGGACTGCAACTGCTCTTTGCTGAGATAAGGTAAGATTTGATTTTGGATTTCCTTGGCTATCTGTATAGCCTTCTATCTTTACTTTGACATCTGTGTATGCCTTTAGAATGGCAGAAAGATTGTCGACTTCTAATCCTGATTCTCCATCTATCGTTGCCGATCCTGAGGCAAAATTCAGATTATTAAATCTAAATCTGGCCTCGCCTTCAGCGCCACCTTTTATATAATTCATCATCTGATCTCCAGCAGAGCCCGCTGCAAAAGTTATTTTATCCAACATCCCTTTGGCCGCATCATTGATATTGCCAAATACATTTGTGACTGCTGCAGGTGCTTCCTTGACCACTTCAACAACTTTTTCTACAGGTGCTGCTACAGTTCGCGCTACATTATCCACAGCTCCACAACCCAATACTTTAGTTAACAAAAACCATCCAGCTATAAGTAATAGCAACAATGGCAGCAACCACTTCAGAAAACCCATACCTGACGAAGCCGTTTCTTTGGCAGTCGTCGTTACAGCCTCTGTTACAGGGAGAGCTTTTTCGACTTTAGCCTCCTTGGGGGTGATTGCTTTTTTAACCTTCTTTTTCTTGACAGGCTTCTCTTCTACGACAACTTCTTTCTTTTTCCACCCAAATGCAGACAACTCTGCTGCATCTATAAAGCCTTTTGGTACAGCACCTTCTACATGACCTTTCTGTCCATTGAGCAAACTCTTTAAGCCATTCACATCTAGGTTGTTCTCCTGTACATGCTTACCTAAAGTATTGAGAATAAGTGGCGTACAAATTTTCATCATTTTAGATGAGGTCTTCTTTCTGACTTCAGATTCTGCTGCTACACTATTAGTCGCTTCTCTTAGTCGGCCAGGATAGATGCTAGGTAAGAAATTCGTACCTCTATTTACCATACCATTTACGGTCTGAGGGCTTCTGGTAAAAATATCTTCTATATCATACTCTCTTACTTTCTCAGAAGATAAGATTTTATGGAGGTCTTTGGCGCCTTTATCATAAGAAGCTCTCTGAACCATACCAGCCAGAATCGCCGCAAAGGTCCCATCTACTGCTTTGCCTGAGTTCATTTTATCTTCATCGAAAAAATTTGCAGTATGCTCTGCTAGTGTATAACCTAGCTTGGATTTTAAAGTATCTAAAATATTGATTGCCATAGTTGTATTGTTAGTTTTTAATGTATTTATAAAGTTAGACGTCAGAAAGTAAGGAAAGTAAGTGTTTCGAGTATAATTTCTAAAATCTATGTAGTAATATCATACTTTATCAAATTCTAAGCCGAAATGAGGTGCAATTTTCTTAAATTTTTGGTTGAATCTGTGCTATGAAGTTCAAATGCCAAGTAGATATAGCTCGTGATAGAGCAACCGTTATTGAATTTTTCGATAATCCAGACAACATGCGATACTGGCAGGACGATTTTATCTCCTTTGACCATCAAGATGGAGAGCCCGGCATGCCAGGCGCAACATCCATCATCAAGTACAAACGGGTAGAGCTACTAGAAACCATATTAGAAAGAAATCTTCCAGATGCTTTTCATGGAAGCTATGAAGGCAGTTGGGGAAAGAACACTATGTATAATTACTTTGAAGAACTGGGACCTAATCAGACCAGATGGAGAGCAGAAGTGGAATATGTCAGAAAAACAGCCTTGATGATGAAGCTTATGGCTACTTTTTTTCCATCTATGTTCAGAAAACAAACCCAAAAGTGGATGGACCAGTTCAAGTATTTTGTAGAATCTAAGACCTAACAAATATTAGCTCTGGAATTTTGAATAACTATCCCATACATACTAGCTGCTTATTTCTACTTCTCTGTCTCTGCTACACAGGAGTTATAAGTGGTCAACAACAGTTATGCGAAGGAAACTTGGGTGCCAATATCTTTACAGACGGTGACTTCGGGTCTGGTGCGGACAACGTTATCAGAATAGACCCTAACATAGCGCCAGGCTACAGCTACAGCAATAGCCCTTCCGCTCCCAATGATGGTTTCTATACTATTACAAATAATATAAGATTATGGAACTTCAACTTTGCAACTTGGCTGGACATAGGAGATAACAGTAATGACCCACAAGGTTATATGATGGTCATCAATGCGAGTTTCGAACCGGGTCTTTTCTATTCTCAGCAGGTAGATGGTCTTTGTGAAAATACTCTGTATGAGTTTTCAGCAGATATCATCAACCTTATACGAATCCCTGTAAGTAATCACATAGAGCCTAATATCGATTTTCTTCTAGACAATGTGGTGCGCTCTTCTTCCGGGGATGTACCTCAAGATGCAGAATGGCACAGGTATGGTTTTACATTTACAACAGCACCTGGGCAGACCTCTATGCTGCTTTCTCTTAGAAATAATGCTCCTGGTGGAATAGGGAATGATTTGGCACTGGATAATATCAGCTTTAGAGCTTGTGGACCAGATGCCTTTGTTACCGCAGCGGATACCTTATTTCTTTGCCAAGATGAAAACATGCCACAACTCATAGAAGCTGAGTTATCTGCTCAGAATCAGGCTATCCAATGGCAATTTAGTCTAGACAGTATAGTCTGGAACGATATAATTGGTGCCAACTCTGATCGTATATTTCATGACCAGTTCGAAGTAGGCAGTTATTACTATAGATATATCTCCGCAGGTAGCGACACAGAATTGCTCAATGAAAAGTGCCGGATCATTTCAGATGTTCTTACAGTAGAAGTGCTGCCAGATGAGCACCTGCTAGACAGAACAATTTGTGCCGGTGAGACTTTCGGTCTAGGTAATCGGGAATTGGCAACAAGTGGCAACTACATGGAATCGTTAGTATCAAGCAGGGGCTGTGACTCCATCGTCTTTCTGAATCTCACAATCCTAGACATGGAACAGCTCGATCTAGAAACCGAGCTCCAAGATCCTCTATGTAATGGCTCTTCTGATGGTTTTATCCGTGCTGAGGTTCTCAATAATGACTTTGCCCCTTACACTTATGCTATAAATGAGGTAACAACAACAGACCCACTATTTTTAGGATTGTCCAGAGGCGATTATACTATCACTATCACAAATAATATCGGTTGTGAGCAGGAATTCATGTTTACCCTGGATGAGCCAGAGCGATTTGTAATTTCTTTGCCTCGCGACACCACCATTAGCCTAGGAGAAACACTAGACATCAGCGTAATGGCCAATCAAGTCATAGATAGTCTGGAATGGTCGCCTTCAGAATTCAGCCCTTGTGGTGGTTGTACAGAATTTACGACTACACCACTTAGGTCTGGAACTGTAAGTGCTACAGCCTGGAATCCTGCTGGATGTCAAGCCAGAGATGAATTTAATATTATGGTAGATATTTCTGATCTAAATATCTATTTCCCAAACGTCTTTGAGCCTAGTCTGCCAGGTGTAGACGCCAGCTATACCATCGGCGCAAAAGAAGGTCTGATTAGTAATATTATATCATTTTCCGTATACGACAGGTGGGGCAATATCATTCATAAAGTAGAAAACACAACCGACCTTGCACTGTGGGATGGCAGAAGCGATGGCCGGCCTGTCAATCCTGGCGTATATGTTTATCTAGTAGTTCTAGAACTTATAGATGGACAACAGTACACCTTTGTCGACAATCTTACCTTACTGCGATGAATGAATAGTGCAGAAAAAGTCAGCACTAAAGGGAACATCAGTTTCAGGCTCCATACAATTACAAATTTATCGTGTCCCCAACTGACAGCCTGCCTTCCCTCAAGCAAATAGCATTGGCGCCGAACCAGATTTTATTACGCCATTTACGGTAAGTAGTCAGCGTCTTTAGAGGTTCTTTCCCTTTTATTCCTGTTTGTTGGTCGATCGTAGTGACTACACAACGGGCACACGGTTTAATGACTTTCATGCTGGCTGTGCCTGCAACAAAGTCTTGTGTCCACTCGTCCTCTTCATGAGCCTCAGAAGTCTGTACAATAATGTTGGCTCGGAATCTATCCATGGTCAAAGGCAACTCCAATTTCTTATTTAATGTCTCCATGCTGGCTGTACCCAAAATAAGATAGGGATAACCGTCAGCAAAGCTCAAATGGGTCTTATAAGGTGGAACAAACAGTCTCTTAGGTCGCTTAGATATGTCTGTTAGCTTCACTAGGTCTACCTGTGTACCTAAATGGTCTGAAAACCACTCTGAGATTTCTGAACTGACTTGATGAGCTTTTAATTTGCTAGACCAGACCTGTACTCTGGACACGTTTTCTGAGTGGTTTGCAAGAGGTATCTTCTTCTCTTCGTCTTGATACTTTATAATCAGGTCTTCTTCAGAAAGTTCGCAACTAAACAGGGTCATCTTGGCATGTTCCCGCTGCGTCATAAATTGTCCTTCGGCATCTACCAGCATCCACCTTCTGTCATATTGGAATCCTTCAGTAAGCACCTGAGCAGAAGGAACAGAAATACCGCCCAAGCTTTTTATCGGGTAGAGTAGAAGTTCTGTGATGGTCTTATCAGCCAAAGCAATATTAAGTTACAATATGAGAAATGAATTGTAAATTGGGAAGGTAAGAAAAGAGAACAAGTAAAACTAGCTCAGAAAAAATCTGTTATGGACAATTTTATTATCAATTCCGATGTGTCGGTAGAAAAAAAGTTTGATTCCTATCCTGTTACGGTGAGACCTAAGATGGAAGCGCTACGAGCATTGGTACTAGAGGTGGCGACCGGAATTCCTGATCTAGGCCCACTGGAAGAAACATTAAAATGGGGAGAACCTAGCTATCTTACTAAAAAGGGCAGCACCTTGAGAATGGACTGGAAAGCAAAGGCGCCAGAGCAATATGCCTTGTATTTTAAGTGTACTAGCAAATTGGTCCCTACCTTCAGAGCTGTCTATGGTGACTCCTTAAATTATGAAAAAAACAGGGCAATCATCTTTGGTCTAAAGGAGCGGATTCCCAAAGGCAAGATTAAGAAATGCATCAAGGCGGCGCTCACTTATCATACGGTCAAGAATGAGGAGTTGTTGGGAATGGGATAGGGTTGCTCTGATATTTAGATGTC
>CAYNJK010000039.1:0-2509 GCA_964397575.1 uncultured Saprospiraceae bacterium | reverse complement strand
AGATGTCACTCCGATGGAGCTTTAGAGAATTAAAAATTGCTTAGCTTGATCTCTCCTCCTTGATTAGTCAGGCAGACGCTGTTTCTTTTTCAAAAATGAGTTCGAAATAGTGGGCCGCACCATATCCTGTTATAGCTGGCGCAAAAATTTGCACCAGTCTCCATCCTTCTTTGGCATGACTATGTATGACCTCACTGTAATCCTGTTTAGGTTTTCTACTCATAAATCTTGCCTTGAGTTCTATTTTTACAAATTTGTATGTATACATAATTGAATGTTTATTGCTTTACTGTCCAAGCGCCATAATTTTGGTTTCCTTTTGTTAGTAAGACAAACTGACTACCGCTTTGTGGAAGCGCTATCTTAGCACTGGTGTGGTCTAAAGACTGAAGTAATAGATTGCCCATACTGTCAAAAATCTGGAGATCGAAAGGAGGTTCTAGGTTTGCTATTTGAATTTTGTCATGTGTCGGATTAGGGAAAATATAAAGGGGTTCTACTTGATAGATCGTTTCCAAGTCTGTACTTCCTGTTTTACGAGCTAGTAGAAAACTACTGATTCTACTATCCAAGACACGTTCCAACAAAATTCTGTGTCCTGCATTATTAAGATGTACACCATCACCACTATCTAGAGCACTAGAGACATTGCTATCTCCATCTTCCAGCCCTGTCCAGAAATCTATGGCAAACTCTCCAAATCTTATAAAGGTAGAATCACGCATGTCCACTTGGATCTGCTTTTGGGCTGGGCTAAAATTATTTCTTGGTTGTGGTGTACAAATCCAAAAAGGAAGGTCGCTTGTCAATACTTCAGATAGTATTTGGTCATAGTTAGACAACTGAGTGGTGACATCAAAGTTGTTAGCGGCATCATTAGAAGGGAGATTTATAACGAGCCCGTTAGGATCTAAACTAAGTGCTCTAGTTATGTTGCGTTCTGTATCTAACTGTGGCAAACCTGCAGGAATATCCGTTCCGTCTGGCAAGATATTGTAAGTGGTAAAACCGCCTCTGGCCAGATTGGTGATTAAGAATCTAGTATCATTCTGAAACAAAGTATCTCTGTATAACCATACCCAAGCGCTGTCCACTGAAGTAGGTCCAGCACCTGCGGCAGTGGAAGACCCTAGCACAACTAGGTGACAACTGCTGGTGTCATTACTGGTAATCTCAAAATTAGCATCGCTCTGGTCGGTTAGTGCAGCGGAAGTAATTCTGACTAAACAATCTCTAGCTTGCTCTTCAGGTATAGTCCAGGTGTATTTCTTGCTTAGTGCTGAAGTTCTGGCAATTTCATTCCAGTTCTCACCATTGTCCGCACTGTACTCTAAAAGCACTTCTGTAAGTCCTTCGCTGTCCCATCTTATTTCAGGCGTCCGACCTGTCTGCCAGTACTCGCCACCATTAGGCGATCTAAGGGTCAGAGACGGCTCTATGGTTTCTATTTCATCCAGATAGGATAAGCGAATTGCTCCAAGATAATAGAAGCCAAATTCATTATTGTTACTTGAGCCTGTGGTGACATCTATAATTATTATTCCTTTGTCAAAGGGGACCAAGTCTGTGGCGCTGACTGTTTCTTGCATATTATCGGACACATTGAGATACATAACGGTATCTAGGTTTTGCGCCTGAACATGGTAACGTGTTTCCCTATTATCTGAAGCCATCCTAGACGCAAAAAGACTCAGATCATAAGTCGTAGCTGTATCAAGACCTGTCAACATAACGCCAGCAGTCGGCTCTACAAAACCACTGAACTCTTCCCTATTTCCAAAAAAACTGTCACCACTGGCATGAGAAGGTAAAGCAAGAGAAGCATCTGCTTCCAGCGTGCCATTGGAATTGGTGCCTCCGAAAGCATCGTAGACTTCTATACTAATTGCTGTCCGCTGTCCATTCATGGCCCATAATTGATTAGCAGAACCGTTGTTGCTGTTGGATAGAATATTCCAGGGCAACGTAGCCTCAGTACCCCCTAGATCAACATTGACCACGAAGGTCTCTTGGGCAGACAAAACAACTGAACAGAAAAATATCAATAGAGGTAATATAATATGGCGCACAGGGATAATTTTTTACCTGACTAAGATAAACAAAGTAGGCGTATAAGGATTTCTCCAACTAGTTGTATTCTTATTTTCCTGGGAAGAAAGTGTATTTCCTGAAGAAATTAGTTTTCACTATATTAAGCAATATTATTTTACACAAAAACGAAAACATGATTCAACATTATTTAGCAGGCTGGAAAAAATTTGCACAGTTCAGCGAAAGGTCTCGAAGAAGTGAATACTGGTGGTTCAGTGTGATTAATACCGTTATTTATTCTGTACTACTTGCTCTTTCCGTTATAGCAGCTCCGTGGTTTCTCTTTGTTGCTATGGGTTTTATATTTACCTGGTTTATTCCCAGTATAGCTGTTACTGTTAGACGTATGCATGATGTGGGAAAGAGTGGTTGGTTTATGTTGATTCCAATTTATAATTTTATACTTACCCTTTTAGAC
>CAYNJK010000038.1:0-13656 GCA_964397575.1 uncultured Saprospiraceae bacterium | reverse complement strand
ACTTTTCCAAAGCTGTCATCTACAGAAATCCAGTCACCTACCTTATAGGGTTTAAGAAAGAGTATAGTCAGTCCTGAAGCGAAGTTGCCCATAAAGCCTTGTAAAGCCATCCCAATAGCAAAAACAGCAGCTCCTAGCAGCCCTATCAGCGCGGTCATCTTTATTCCTATAATACTGGCTGCAACTGCTAGCACGATAAGCTTAAGTACAGTAGATATTATAGATTGTAAAAAACCAGTGATTTCTACTCCTAGATTGGCTTTTTCTAGGCCTATCCCTAGAACATTGCTTAGCTTTTTTACAATTTTGAATCCTATCCAGACGACTATAAGAGCTAATAGTAGTTTTGGAACAAATACCACTACCCAATCCATAAAGCTTTCGCCATACTTTTGGAGATTGGTCAAGCTGAGAGTTTCTGTTATGGATTCTTTACTGTGAAACAAATCTTCAGTGTTCTGGTCTGTCTGATACATATTTAAGTTATTTTGAAGCTAAGCGAAAATAAAAATAGATAGCATTCTTTGATAGAAATTTATATTTTGATTGTATTAATGTGTGAATTATTAAGCTAAACTTTAAAACATCGACAATAAGTTAGAAATAGCCAGCAAAATATCCTCCGATATGGATCTAGATATTCCTATGGAACTCAGCGATACGGAGATGATAAAACATATTGCTTACAGAGTCGAGAAAATGCTCCGAGGCGACCCAGACCTGCTTATGAGTTATCTCTACAGATTGGATGTCACTCAGAAAAGTATCAAGGAGGCAATAGAGAGTAGTCCTATGCCAGTGCATGTCACCTTTGCCAATCTAATCTGGGAAAGACAAAAACAAAGGATAGCTACGCGAAAAAAGTATAAACAAGATCCCATAGAAGGCTGGGAACTATAACCCTTTCAAATGTCTAAGACTTTCAAATCAGAAGGTGTCGTCCTCAGAAGTCTGAAGTATTCTGAAACGAGCCTAATTTTGGATATCTATACCCAACTGCATGGTATGGGCTCCTACATCGTCAGTGGAGTTAGAAAGGCTAAGTCCAAGTCTTCCAATGTCTATCACCCTATGACTATTATCAATCTGGTAGCCTATCATCCTGGAGAAAGTCTTTCTAGAATCAAAGAGGGATCCTATGCGTACAGGTATAAAAACCTGGACTCTGACATTTTCAGATCAGCAATAGGGACCTTTTTTGTGGACCTGGTCAAAAGTAGCATCAAGGAGAAAGAAGCCAACGAATCCCTGTTTCATTTTATAAAACAAACTTTAGTGCAGCTGGATACTAATCCTCTGCATGGGCTACTGCCTATTCTTTTTGCACTAGACTTAGCGCCTTATCTTGGCTTCCAACTAGGAGAAAATCACAGCTCAGAGAACCCTTATTTTGATATGATGTCAGGCGAGTATATAGATAATGATATCCGCCACAGCTATATTCTGAATGACCACCTTAGTCAGATCTTGTATGATGTTTCCACTCAGCGTACTGCGGTCAAACTAGATAAAATAGACAGGCGTCTATTGCTGGATGCGCTGATGCAGTATTATAAATTACATATCGAAGAGTTCAAAGAATTGCGTTCTTTACCTGTGTTAAGAACCATACTTTCATGAGATGTAAGCGGTTTTTCATTTTCTTTGTAAAAACAAGAGTTACATGAGCGATGCTACTGTTCATCAGCAATTACAATATGATTCTAAGAAACTCTCCAAGCGCAAGCAACTGGAACTGTACAGAGCTATGTTGCGACCCAGACTGGTAGAAGAAAAAATGTTGTCTTTGCTTCGGCAAGGTATCATCTCCAAGTGGTTTTCAGGAATAGGGCAGGAAGCTATAGCTGTAGGTTGTGCTGCCGTATTGCAGGAAGATGAGTGGATATTTCCTATGCACAGAAATTTAGGTGTCTTTACGACCCGCGAGGTGCCACTGCACAGATTGTTTGCTCAGTGGCAAGGAAAGCCCGCAGGTTTTACTAATGGAAGAGACCGATCTTTTCACTTTGGCACCAAAGATTACAACATATGGGGCATGATTTCCCACTTAGGTCCTCAGTTGTCTTTGGCCAGTGGTATTGCTCTAGCACATAAGTTATCTGGTGATAACAAGATGGCGATTGCCTTTACTGGCGAGGGCGGCACGAGTGAGGGCGAATTTCACGAAGCTCTGAATGTTGCCGCCGTCTGGGATTTGCCAGTGATTTTTGTCATCGAAAACAATGGTTATGGCCTATCTACCCCAGTCAGCGAACAGTATCGCTGTGCACATCTGGCGGACAGAGGCAAAGGCTATGGCATGAAAGCCTATCGAATAGACGGAAATAATATTCTGGAAGTCTATCATACCATAGAAAAAGCAGCTAAACAGATTAGAAAAACACCACAACCGATACTAATAGAATGTGACACTTTTAGAATGAGAGGTCACGAAGAAGCTTCCGGCACCAAATATGTGCCCAAGAAACTTATGGACGCCTGGGCAAAACGAGACCCTATCTCCAACTACCAAGACTACCTTATAGACAAGGGCTATCTTAATAATGAGGAGATAGAAAAATTGACCAAAGAGATAAAACAAGAAATTGCTTCAGAACTGGAAGTGGCCTATGCTGCTGATGAGGTGACAGTAGATATCCGACAGGAGTTGACTGATGTTTTTGCTCCAGCGACAGTCCTTCCAGCTTCCCTCCCTGCAACTACTACTGAGATTAGATACATAGATGCAATCTCAGCAGCCCTGGACGAAGCGATGCAAAAGTGGGAGAAGCTGGTCCTTATGGGTCAAGATATTGCGGATTATGGTGGTGTCTTTAAGATTACAGAGGGCTTTACAGAGAAGTATGGCAAGGAAAGAGTGAGAAATACACCTTTGTGTGAAAGCGCCATTGTAGGGATAAGTTTGGGACTGAGTATGATGGGTAGCAAATCTATGGTGGAGATGCAATTTGCCGATTTTGTTACCTGTGGGTTTAATCAGATAGTAAATAACCTCGCCAAGATTCATTACCGCTGGGGACATGCTGCTGATGTGGTTATCAGAATGCCTTGCGGAGGCGGTGTCGGTGCAGGACCCTTTCATTCCCAGACTAATGAGGCATGGTTTACACATACACCAGGTCTGAAGATAGTCTATCCATCTAATGGTGTAGATGCAAAGGGGTTGTTGCTGGCTGCATTTGAGGATCCTAATCCAGTTATGTTTTTTGAGCACAAAGGACTCTACAGAAGTCGGGTGGATGAAGTGCCAGATGGGTATTACACTTTGGAATTGGGTAAAGGAAAGCGGGTTGCTGCTGGAACAGATCTATCCATCATAACCTATGGGATGGGAGTACACTGGGCAACAGATACAATAGCTGAGATGGGTATAGCAGCGGACATAATAGATCTGCGAAGTCTGCAACCTTTAGACTATGGCATCATTAATGATACTATAAAAAAGACGAGCAAGGTGATCGTATTGCACGAGGATACTTTGTTTGGTGGTATAGGCGGAGAAATCTCAGCTTATATTTCAGAACACCTTTTCGAACATCTAGATGCACCTGTCTTAAGAGTGGCAAGTCTGGATACACCAGTGCCTTTTAACAAGGAACTTGAAAAAGAATATCTTGCGAGCTTCAGGTTAAAAGAAGCCATTAACAAATTGATAAATTATTAAAGAAGATGAAAATGGATTATTCTAAAATAAAAGAACGTGTAGGTAAGTATAAAGGCATACTAAAGAATACACAGAATTATAGAAAGGACTGGTCTGAAAGCCTGAAAACGACCATCGTTGACAACTTGAATAAAATCATAAAGAAGACCAAGCTTACTGGTTATGTAGATGTAAAGGATGATATCGAGAATCTAGAAGTTATCAGTCTATCGCTAGGTACAGAGGTCAGTGGTATAGCTGAAAAGTTGCCAGGTAATAAGAGCAAAAGGCCATTTATAAAATCTAATGGCTCACTCATATTCCAGCAGTTATTTAATGGAAAGGTCATGATCATGATTATGTATCCTTATATAGAAGGCTATGGTCAGCCAAAGCCACCAAATACCTTAGAGATACTAAGGCCAGAAGAAATGAAACCCGCATTTATTCTTAGATATGTAGAGACTTTCCTGAAAGAAGTCATAGAATGGGAAGATTTCGATGATGATGTACCAGAAAAAATGGGTATGAATCCAATCGGCTTTTCTGCTATTGCTCAGGAACACGAAGAGTAGTATTCTTAAAGACTCAAAATAAATTGTGAATAGCCTCGATGCAAATCGGGGCTATTTTTTTTGATGAGCTAATGAATCTGTACTTATAGTAGCTAAGAAAAAAAATAGCACCTGCTTACACAGGTGCCATTCAATTACTACTAACTATGGGCAAACAAAATCAGTCTCATTATTCTTTTGTAAAAGTCTCAAAGAGGGCTCTGCCTGCCTGATCTTTGATCATCAGTACATAATCACCTGGTTGTAAGGTGGAGATCATAATCTGGTCGAAGGTAGAGGCAGTAGAGATTCTACTTACGACTCCTACGTTAGGTTGGTAGATTACCCAGTCTAATTTTTCGGACTCTATACCTTTCAGCTTTACTTCTAGTAACTCTCCTTGTTCTTTGATGTCAAGGTGTAAGGAAGCATCAGGAATTTTGGATAGTAAAGTCCTGTCAGGCTTTTTTGTTTTGACTGTGGCTGGTGTAATTGCAGTGCCGATTTGGCTTGTATCTTTAGTAGTGGCTAAGGATTGGCTTGTTACGAATAAGGTAAGGCAAGCCCATAATGAAATTGTTCTTTTCATGATAATGACTTTGTGAAGTGATGTCTCACTTCAGGTTACTAATGGATTTTCTAAGTTAAATTGTTCGAAGACTTTTACGTTTAGAGTCTTCTTACTTTACTAATGGATAGGAACTTCTTCCTGTTACTAATATATATCTCTTAAAAATCAAAAACGTTTCCTCAAATCGAGTTATTTAGGCACAAAAAGTTAAACTGCGACTAGGATTAAGATTTTTAAAAGGAATAGCACTTTTGCTCGTACTAATAATTTCTCGAAGAAAGAAAAAGTAAACAATGGAAGAATATTTTTTTCTGGTGGGAGGTGCTTTGCTAGGCCTCTGAAAGAATGACTTTCCTGAATTTCAGGGAATAGTCTACAAAAGAAACAACTGTAAGTGCCAGAGATAAGTAGATAACCCACATGTATTGTTGGAAGCCTATAAGCATGGCAATAAAACCGGCAAAGAGTACAGCGGTTTTCAACTTTCCTGCTTTGGACGCTTTTATTTCTACCTTGTTATAGCTTGTATAGATACGCATACCCATAACGATGATTTCCCGATAGAGTATGACGAAGGTGACCCAGCATGGTATTTTGCCAGCGACGCTGAATACCAAGAGGGCTGAGAGGACAAATAGCTTATCTGCTGTGAAATCGTGAATCGCACCTAGATAACTGGTTTTCTTCTCTAATCTGGCAATATAGCCATCAAAAAAATCTGTCAGACCAGCTACAACGACAGTAATCAGAAGGAATAGTTCTTTATGTTGCCAATCTGAGAGGTAGATTAGGGTCAGTGGTGTGAATACCACCCTTAGAAAACTGATTAATTGGGCTAAATGTAAATGCTTCACGACTGCAAGATATGTAAATATCGTATGGACATTGCCCATGAAAATGCCATTTTTGCAAGCATGCAGCTCTATTGCGGTCAGATTGTCACATTTATGGAACTGGCATTTGATTTGAGCAGCAATAGTCATCGATTGAATTTTTAAAAACTTAATAGCCAAAACAGCTTTATGGAAAAAGGACAAATCTCAGTAACGGCGGATAATATATTTCCGATTATCAAGAAGTTTCTGTACTCTGATCAAGAGATATTTCTAAGAGAGCTTATCTCAAATGCCACTGACGCCACCACAAAAATCCAAACACTTGCTTCTAAAGGAGAATTCAAAGGAGAACTCGGTGACCTTACTATAGATATTATACTTGACGAAAAGAAAAAGACACTGACGATAAGAGACCGAGGGATAGGGATGACCGAGTCAGAAGTCAAAAAATATCTAAATGAAGTCGCTTTTTCTTCCGCAGACTCTTTCCTAAAGAAGTATAAAGATGACGCAAATATCATAGGACATTTCGGTCTTGGCTTCTATTCTGCCTTTATGGTTGCAGATAAAGTGGACGTTATTACTAAATCATATAAGAAATCCAAGTCTGTAAAGTGGTCTTGTAAGGGCGACCCCAAATTCCAACTCGCTGATGGCAATAGGGATTTCAGAGGTACAGATATCGTCCTACACATTTCTGAGGACAGCACAGAATTCTTACAAAAGAGCCGGATACAGCAGTTACTGGATAAGTACTCTAAGTTCTTACCATTCCCTATCAGATTTGGAACTAAGACGCGTACAGAATGGGAAGGAGAGGGCGAAGACAGAAAATCTACAGAAATAGAGGAAGACAACATCGTCAACAATACAGCACCGCTATGGAAGAAAAAACCAAATAAACTCAAGGAGGAAGATTACAAGGCCTTCTATAAGGAGCTCTATCCGATGAGCCAGGAACCGTTGTTCTGGATACATCTTAATATTGACTTTCCATTTAATCTAACAGGAGTACTCTATTTTCCTAAGTTGAATAATTCTTTGGAGATACAAAAGAATAAAATCCAGCTGTACAGTAATCAGGTCTATGTCACAGATGATGTAAAAGAAATAGTGCCAGAATTTTTACTGTTACTACACGGTGTAATAGATTCTCCTGACATTCCACTGAATGTTTCTAGATCATATCTTCAGAGTGATAGTAATGTGCGAAAGATTACGACTTACATAACTAAGAAGGTCGCCGACAAACTGAAGTCTCTTTATAAGAAAGACAAAGAAGGGTTTGAAAATAAGTGGGATGACGTAGGCACCTTTGTGAAATACGGGATGATCTCCGATGAGAAATTCTTTGACAAAGCTCAGAAATTCTGTCTGGTAAAGCATACCGATGGCAGTTTCCAAACCTTCGACGAACATGTGGAATCAGCTAAAGCCAATCAGACTGATAAGCATGACCGAACTGTACTCTTGTATGCTAATAATGACAAGGAGCAGCATTCTTATATAGAATCTGCCAAGTCTTATGGATATCAAGTTCTGCTTATGAATAATGTGATAGACAATCACTTCATGCAGCATATGGAACACAAAGGTGACAAACTGACTTTTGTGAGAGTAGATTCTGACACTGCAGACAAGTTGGTTCAGAAAGATGAAGAAAAGGTCTCAGTATTATCGGAGAAGCAAGAAGAAAAGGTGAAGACTTTATTTACGGATTCTATAGGTGACTTAAAAGGTGGGCAGATAGAATTGCGACCGCTCTCTCCTGAGGATAACCCTGTGCTGATAACCAGACCGGAGTTTATGCGTCGTATGATGGAGATGCAACGACTATCTGGAATGGGTGCTATGGGTGATATGCCTGAGAGTCACAATGTTGTTATCAATACCAATCATCCACTTGTAGCAGACAAGCTGCTCGGAAAGATTGCAACAGATAAGAAAGAAAGGTTTGCAAAGTATCTCTATAATCTTGCTCGACTGAATCAGAATATGCTTAAAGGTGAAGAGATGAGTGAGTTTATAAAAACGAGTATCGAATTTCTAAAATAGGAATTCGGATATATTGTTAGACCATTAGTAATTAAGTCTTGCCTTGGAGGGTCCTTATGATTTTGACCTTTAAAGGCAAGACTTTTTTAATTGGAAGATGACTAAGTTATTATGAATAATACAGTGATAACAGTATTTATATCCATTGCATCATGGGGTAATGTACAATTTGAGATTAGTGAGAACTTTATAATAAGGAGTATAGAAATGTTCGATAAATCACCTCAAACTGTTGAGATAATATTGACGTCATCAAGTCTATATAATGGATTTGTGTTAAATAGCAATGCAATAGAAGTAATTGAAGATGCAAGTTTTAAAATAGATACTTCACATTTCAGATTGAAACAAGATATTAAAACAAAGCACATTAGTAATGAAACCTATTTACTATCCGAAGATTTACTAGACGATTATTATTCAATGGTATATCTTTTCATCCAGTTACCGCAATTAAGCATTATTAAAAATTTTGATGTTGCTAATTATTTTTATCTGAGAAACGGAAAAGATATTAATCTTTATCATTTTGGATCTGGTCAAAATATTGCTGATATAGATGTAAGAACAGAAGTTAGTGTTGGTAACTATGACTCTTTGGATTCACTTTCTAGATTAAAATTAACGGAAATGGGTTACAGCTTTTAATGATTAGGCATATCTAATTTGGGTCAGGCGGACAGCTCACTTTGTCTGGGCTTGTAGCGTTTGCGAGCATGGCAGTTAAATATTAGGCACTCTAAAGTAGCTCTGCTATCACTGCTTTTACATCTGACCGCTTTTTGTAATTTTCATCGTAGTGTACATAAGCTATGATTTGGTCCTGGCCTATTAGATAAGTTGCTGGTATAGGCATAACTGGTTTTGTGTTACCATTGAAGACTTGTATGTGTTCTCCTTTTGCTTTTTTTATATAATCATTGTACTTCTTCGTTACATGAAAAAATCCTTTGTAGTTTTTCATGATAGAATGGTCTTCGTCAAATAGGATAGGAAACGAAAAGTTATGTTCCTTATGAAAGTCTTTCATGTAACTAGGTAACTGGGGACTAACTGCCAGTACTTGAGTAGCACCAGACTTATGGATTTCTTCAATACTGGCCTCGAATTCTTGCAGGTGTCTCACACAAAACGAGCACCATTCTGCTCTTAGAAAGACCAGTAATACAGGACCATTCTTAAGTGCGGACGATAAGCTCTGTGTCTTTCCATCTTGGTCCACAGTTGTGAAGTCTGGCGCCTTGTCTCCTACCTTAAGTCCTCCCAAAATGTTTTTGGGATTAGTGGCAATACCATACTTGGTAAGGTCTTGAGGTGCAGCATCCATTTTCTTTGCTGAGGTTGCTTTTTCTGTTGCAGTGTGGGTCGTGGAGTCTTCATTTTGAGTTGCTGTATTGTTGCAAGAACAAATAAAGATGATGGAAGACAACATTAAGATCTTGGTAAATGGCTGCATGTGTAATTAATTAGTAATGAAAAAGAAAAAAATATTAAATGTAAAAAGTTCTTTGAAGGTCAATAAACCATCTGTCGTCTGGCCTTCTCAAAACAGTGACCCAGTGTTGCTACTTCTTCCACATAATTATAGACATTAGGAGATACACGAATGGCGGTACCTCTAAACGAAACAGCAATTCTATGTTGCTCTAATAGCTCTTTTAATCTTATAGAATCAAAATCATCAGTAAGCCGTATTCCAAATAAGTGATGTGCTCTGTGATTTTCTGATTCTATATCTAATCCCAGTTCTGTCCAGCTTTCTATTGCCGAGGCAGTTATTTTTTTGCAGTAGTCTTGGATATGAAATGGATTCCATTCGTTCAGTTGCTGTAGCGCACCGAGTAAGAGAGGGCAGAGGATGAAGTTGCTTTGCTCACCCATAGAATACCTTGCAGCTTTGGGTCGATATTCTATCTTGTAATTTATCAGTTGTGCAAAGTCATCGCTATCTTTTCTATTGATCCAGTTTTCTTCTACAGGTCTTCCATTATCGAAAGCCGGACCATAGTAGGCGACACCGATAGAATATGGTCCCATAAGCCATTTGTAACCAGCCACTATAAGGGCATCTGGTTGCAGCTCAGCTACTGAAAATGGCAAGGCACCTACAGACTGCGTTCCATCGATAACTAATAAGGCTTGGTGTTGGAAGGTTTTTTTTCTTATAGCCGCCAGATTAAATAAAGTCCCATCTGCCCAATGGACATTTCCGATGGCAACCATTTTTGTTTGGTCATCTATGCTTTCGAGAATTAGCTCATTCCAATTGGCACCTCTGTTTTTCTGTGACGGGGGCTCTATTACTTCTAGCTTGGCACCAGCTTCTTCTATCACTCTTAGCCAAGGATAGATGTTGCTTGGAAATTGTTCCGCAACGACTAAGACCTTGTCGCCGGTAGCAAGCTGGAGATTGTTAGCGACATTGGCCAGACCATAAGAAACAGAAGGGATGATGGCAATCCTATCTGGATCATCTACAGAAACCAGTTTGGCAAATTCTTTCTTTATTGTATCAACAGGCTGAAAAAACTCAGATCTCATGATAGAGTTTGGCTGTGATTGTTTCCTTATCGCAGCGAGACCTATTTCTTCTAGACGCTTAGACTGAGGTGCCTTACGAGCACAATTGAGATAAATTTCGTCATCAGGTAAGGAGAACTGTAGTCTTTGACATTCCATATAGAAAGAATTAAGTATCGATGGGGAAGATAGTAATTCTGAGAGTAATACTTAATCTCTTAGTGCTATATTGCAGTAATCATAATCATACTGACGTATAATGAAATTTTATACTCTTGCAGCTGTAGTCTTAGTAGCTCTTTTTCTATTCTTAGTCTTTCATATAGTGAGGGAGATGGATAGCAAGTACAATGGAATAGAAGTTATAGCTCAGTGCATAACCCTACCCGAAAAGTGTAATAAACGTACCAGCCCCATCAATGTAGCTTATAAGTCCAAGGTATATAAGGTGCTCATAGGTAGACGGGAATGTAACAGATCTGAATACCTACTGAATGAAGATTATACTTTTCTTTATTCATCCAGATTTGACCATTTGATAACTTTGAATAGGCAGCCTGAAATGAAAGTTCCAAGGCTAGTAGGAGGATTTCTTTTAGCTCTCTTATTCATGCTTAGGATGAAGAACAAAAGTTCTGCTAAGAAGTAGTATTGTATAGACTAAATGATTCTCAGTAGCCCACAGTTGCTGCATCAGGACGTCTGGAATCAGATGCCCCATAGAGCAACCCGTTCTTTATCATAATAGACTGGGTGCTGCCCATCGCTGCACGTTGCTTGAGAGTATGACCTTTGGCTTCTAGTAGACTCCTCGTATCTGGGCTGAAATATTTCTCATAGAAGAGTACATCTGGATACCACTGATGATGGATGCGTGACGCATGTGTGGCTTCAGCGATATTCATATCATGGTCTAGCACGTTCAAAATAACCTGCAGCACTGTTGTTATAATTCTGCTACCACCAGGAGTGCCTGTGACTAGGTAGGGCATTCCATCTTTGAGTACAAGGGTAGGCGTCATAGAACTTAATGGATTCTTTCCGGGTTCCACAGCATTGGCTTCCCCACCTATAAGACCGTAAGCATTTGCGGAACCTGGCTTGGCAGAGAAGTCACCCATTTCATTATTAAGTAGAATGCCAGTACCAGCAGCTACGAGCCCACTACCGAAACTAAAATTAAGTGTATAAGTGTTTGCTACTGCATTGCCATACTTGTCTACGACAGAGTAGTGAGTGGTCTCTTCACTTTCGTAGTCTCCTGGTTTTCCCGGACGGACCTCATTGGAATTACCTGCTTTTTCTCTGTCTATATTTTTTCTCAAGTCTTCAGCATAGGCTTTGGAGGTGAGACCGGTGACTGGTACAGGCCAGAATTTTGGGTCACCCAGATGCTCACTTCTGTCTGCATAAGCATAGCGCATGGCCTCAGTCATAAGATGGATGGTTTCTGCACTGTTATGTTCCAGACTGCTTAGGTCATAGTCTTCTAAGATATTGAGCAACTGGATGAGATGGACACCTCCAGAACTCGGAGGAGGCATAGATGCAATTTCATAACCTCTATAATTACCATTTACTGTAGAGGTTTCTGAGACCTTGTATTTCCTTAAATCTTTTTTTGTGATGATGCCTCCGTTCGCCTGTATATCCTTGGCTAATTTTTCTGCTAGTTCACCTCGGTAAAAACCTTTCTGACCTTTGTCGGATATCTGCCTAAGGCTCCACGCTAGATCTGTTTGGATTAATTGTTCTCCTGCTGAATAGAATGTATCGCCCTTGTAGAATATCTGCTCTGCCGCTGGAGATTTTTTCAGCCTGCTTTCTTGTCTTTCTAATACATAAGCTAAGTCATGTGTCACAGCAAAGCCTTCTTCCGCCAACTTTATTGCAGGTGCTATCACTTCTTTAATGTCCATAGTCCCATACTTGTCCAGAGCATAACACATGCCTGCAACCGTACCTGGGATACCTACAGACTGGTAGCTTAGATTAAACTTTTGGTTATCTACTTCACCTTCCTTGTTTAGATACATGTTTCTGGAGGCGGCCTTAGGCGCTGTCTCTCTGTAATTAATTGCAGTAGTTCTATTTTCTTCTGCAAGATGCACAAGCATAAATCCACCTCCTCCCAGATTTCCTGCTCTAGGTAAGACGACGGCAAGTGCAAAGCCTACAGCAACAGCGGCATCCACAGCATTGCCACCTGCTTGTAGAATGTCCAGACCTACCTGACTGGCAAGGGCATGTTGACTGGCGACCATACCGTTCTCGGCTATGATAGGGTGGTGTACCGACTCAGAAGAATAGATGGCTTCCTGTGCTATTATCACACTGGTGCACAGAAAAAATACTAGGGTGGCAAACTGCTTCATTAGCTAAAGTTAGTCATTAATCTTCAACTGGAAAGTGACGGTCTGCACTCTTTTGCTGGTGCTTCCATCTTGCTCCTGCTGATCTAGAATGAGTCTTTGGCTATGGCTGTCGGAGAAGACTTCTGAGAGATCTCTGATGCGTCCTATAGGGAGCTCATAAGTTGTAGCTAGTTCTATAATTTCCTCGCTGTCTCTATTACTCATAGCACCATGTAGCTCAGCATTCAGTGCAGAACGGTTTTCCACTCTCGCCTTGTTTGTAGAAAAACGAGAGTCCCTTGCGAGTTCGGGTAGTTGTAAGGCTTTCGCAAGTAATTGGAATTGTTTTTCACTTCCGATTGCTAGCAAGATGTGTTTGTTGTCCTTGGATAGAAAGATGTCTCCATAGGGTGCTATGTTGGGATGCTGTGATCCTTTTCTTTGTGGTACTACTTTTAGATTTAGAAAATTGCTTGCTTGATTGGCCAGAGAGGCGATGGCAGTGTCGTAAAGCGATACTGACACCTTGCTTCCTTTGCCTGTTCTAAGACGATGCAATAAAGCAACGAGAATTCCTTCTTTAAGCTGATGGGCAGCCAATATATCTATCAGAGCTACAGGCATTTTAGTAGGGGGTCCATCTGCTTGTCCATTCATAGACATCCATCCAGTTTCTGCTTGGATCAGGGCATCGAATCCAGGGCGGTTATCGTCTTCACCATAGGCAGATATCTGCCCATAAATTAGGGTAGGTTTTATAGCTTTTAAGGCCTCGTAATCCATCTCTAGATTGAGCGCCGAACTGTGGCGAAAATTAGATAGGACTATATCTGAAGAGCGAATAAGCTCCACGAGCTCAGACCTATAAGCTCGGTCTTTGATATTGATAAATTTTATCGTTTTATTATAATTGACGGAATGGTAATAGGCAGAATGTTTTGACGCTTTGTTTTCTGAGCTGTGTTTCCAAGATCTTGTGACATCTCCTCCTGTAGTGGGATTTTCTACCTTGATAACTTTAGCACCCAATTCAGCAAAGAACATACCCACTGCTGTTCCTGAAAGCACTGAGGCAAATTCTAGTACGACCAAATCCTTGAGTAATTAAGACTTTTGATTCTGT
>CAYNJK010000037.1:12344-13779 GCA_964397575.1 uncultured Saprospiraceae bacterium | reverse complement strand
CTTCAGTAGCTGCTTGGTGTTTTCGGTAGAGATTTTTAGTAAGTCTTCTACGCCTAGGAAATGGGGTTTTTTGTCTATGATGACAACAGCATTCGGAGAGATAGATACTTCACAATTTGTAAAGGCATACAAGGCATCCATCGTCAGATCAGGAGAGACTCCCGCTGCGAGTTCCAGTACAATTTCTACATCCGCTGCGGTATTGTCTATGATCTTTTTGATTTGGATTTTACCTTTGTCGTTGGCCTTGAGGATGCTGTCTATCATGGAGTGGGTTGTCACTCCATAGGGCAATTCGGAAATGACAATTGTTTTCTTATCCCGTTGCTCCAGTTTGGCTCTGACTTTGACTTTGCCACCTCTCTTACCTGAATTATACTCAGTAACATCTATGAGACCACCAGTAGGGAAGTCCGGATAGATCTTAACTCTTTTTCCTTGCAGGGTTTTTATAGAAGCCTTTATGAGTTCTATAAAGTTGTGTGGTAAAATCTTTGTTGCAAGTCCTACGGCGATACCTTCCACACCTTGTGCAAGGACCATTGGGAACTTCATCGGTAGAGCGATTGGTTCTTTGTTTCTACCATCATAAGACATCTGCCAGTCGGTGGTCTGCGGATTGAAAGACACATGATTGGCAAACTTGGTCAGTCTGGCTTCTATATATCTGGAAGCTGCCGCGGAGTCTCCAGTTCTGTAATCTCCCCAGTTACCTTGAGTATCTATGAGTAGGTCTTTCTGTCCTAGATTGACCAGGGCAGCACCGATGGCGGCATCACCATGCGGATGATATTGCATCGTCTGACCTATAACATTGGCTACCTTATGGAATCTGCCATCATCCATTTTCTTCATACTGTGCAGGATACGGCGCTGTACAGGCTTCAGTCCATCCTCTATGGCAGGAACCGCTCTTTCCAGTATTACATAAGAGGCGTAGTCTAGAAAGTACTCTTTATACATACCTGCAAGTGGGTGATCTTTCCCACCTTTCTGACTGATATCTATGTTTCTGACCTTACTCATATATGATAATTAGATAATGTTTATTATGCTGATAATCATGCAAAGATAAGGTATAGTGGCAATTACCAATAACTATTTGGTAGTTATTATGTGTATCAGATGAAGCTGGAAGGCTAGAAGTGTTTTGTTGTTTTGGAGAAGAGCGATGTTCCTCCGGTTTAGGTTTGGCGTTGGTTGTAGCTCGCATTATGGTTCGGTGTTGGATTTTGTTAGCACTATCGCTCTGCGTTGGCTGTCGCTGAGCATTGTGTATAGCCCGCCTACGTCTTAGTATTAATTGAAAATTCCGTTTTCAAATATAAGGTCTGGTTCGGCGTTGGTTGGCACTGAGCATTGTGTGATTCCAGAAATGTTCTAGTGCCACCATGAAGTCTGAACCCTTTGTTGCAAACCAAGGCAGTTCATCTAG
>CAYNJK010000037.1:9734-12244 GCA_964397575.1 uncultured Saprospiraceae bacterium | reverse complement strand
CTGCGTTCGATATGAAAAAAGCGGCTTATACACGACATGGACTAGTGGTCTGAGAGGAAGGTTTTATAATAGAATCACTTTCACTACCTTACGAGCACATAAATTTTTCTATCCATGAAGAAACTTACTTGGAGTACCGCACTTATAATCTTATCATTCTGCCTAAGCTGGTCTACAACAGAAGCGCAGAAACGAATGCTGCCTACAGATACCACCGTCATGACCAAGCATACAACAAACATAAATGGCAAGACGGTCAACTATACTGCCCACACAGGAACTATGCCCGTCTGGGATGATATGGGCAAGCCGATTGCTAGCCTCTTCTATACTTATTACCAAAGAACCAATGCCGGCAACAAAGAGCGCCCGCTTTTGATCTCTTTTAATGGTGGACCTGGTTCTGCCTCTGTATGGATGCACATCGCTTACACAGGACCCAAAGTGCTGAAGATAGATGAGGAAGGTTATCCAGTACAACCTTATGGAATCCAAGATAATCCCTATTCTGTACTCGATGTCGCAGATATTGTTTTTGTCAATCCTGTCAATACTGGCTACTCCAGAACAATTCCTGAATCTGGTAAGGAAGTAGATAAGAAAAAGTTTTTCGGCATCAATGCTGATGTGAAATATCTCGCAGACTGGCTGAATACCTTTGTCACTAGATATAACAGGTGGCTTTCGCCAAAATACCTAGTAGGAGAGAGCTACGGCGGCACCAGAGTGATGGGCCTTTCACTGGAATTGCAAGACAGACAGTGGATGTATCTCAATGGTGTCATAATGGTATCACCCGCCGACTACAAATCATATGGGGCAGACAATGCCTTATCATCTGCGCTGAATGTACCTTATATGACCGCAGCAGCTTGGCATCATAAAGTGCTGAGTGAGGACTTACAGTCTCAGGATTTGCTGGAGATCCTTCCCGAAGTAGAGGCCTTTGCCGTGGATGAGCTTATGCCTGCATTGGCCAAAGGTGGATTTATCACTGATGAGGAAAGAAATCGCTGTGCAGAGAAAATGGAACGCTATACTACCATTGATAAGAAAAAACTATTGCAGCATAATCTAGATATACCTACCAATTATTTTTGGAAAGAACTGCTTAGAGATGAGTCAGGATATACCATAGGCAGATTGGATTCTAGATACCTCGGCCTTGATAAGAAAGAAGCGGGTGAGAAGCCTGAGTATAATGCAGAACTTAAGTCTTGGTTACATTCATTCACACCAGCAATAAATTACTACCTCAGAGAGCATCTTGGTTTCAAGACTGATATAAAGTATAATATGTTTGGCAATGTCAGACCATGGGACAGAACAAACGACAATACTCGAGCCAACCTCGGCCGTGCCATGAACCAGAATCCTTATCTAAATGTACTGGTCCAGTCGGGCTATTATGATGGCGCTACTACTTACTTCAATGCCAAGTACACCATGTGGCAAATCGACCCCAGTGGTAAAATGAAGGAGCGCCTCTTTTTTAAAGGCTACCGCAGTGGGCATATGATGTATCTGAGGAGAGAAGATCTGGAGCTAGCCAATAATGATTTGAGGAATTTTATTTTGAATACACAACCCGGCGAAAAATCGGCGCGGTATTGATGGTAATTGCTTTAGAGTAATAATTGAAAGCCAGTATGGTATTTCCACTCCCTAGTTGTTTGGACTAATTATAAAAAGCTGCAATCAGGTACATTCAAGAAACTTCTCCGCCTATATTCCGTTTCTTTGTAATAAACTTAGAAAATGCTATCAAAAAAAGTACAAGCAGCTCTCAATGAGCAGATAAAAATAGAAGCTGAATCCTCTCATACTTACTTGGCTATGGCCTCGTGGGCTGAAATCCAGCCTGGGATAGATAATGTGACTTCTTTCTTTTATAAGCATAGTGAAGAAGAGCGCATGCATATGCTAAAGCTTATACACTTTGTCAATGAAAGAGGCGGTTTTGCCACTGTGCCAGCCTTACCTCAGCCTTCATTGACTTTTCCATCTATAAGACATGCTTTTGCAGCCTTACTGAAACATGAAGTCTATGTATCTGAAAGTATCAATAAGGTAATAGATATCGCTATGGAAGAAAAAGACTATGCTACCATTAATTTCCTTCAGTGGTATGTAGCAGAGCAGATAGAAGAAGAAGCTCTTGCCAGAACATTAAATGACAAACTGGAGCTGATCGGAGATGATAAGAGCGGTATGTATATGTTCGATAGGGATATTCTGGCCATAAGTATGGCTGTAGAGCAAGGAAAAGCTTAATTCCATATTTATATAGGTCTTTTTTCTACACATATAAATCGGCTCTAAGCCGTATACAGCAAGGCTTTCTGTTAAAAAAGAACTGTTAAATCCAGTAAAAACTGTTAACAACCTTGTATAATTTGAAAAATTTAGTTAAAACCGTCTTTTTTCATTAGAAATTCGAACCTATAGCAAATAATCTTCGTCTATATAAGTGTAAGTCAAAAAGTTGATTGTTAGAAAAATTAACCAAT
>CAYNJK010000037.1:0-9634 GCA_964397575.1 uncultured Saprospiraceae bacterium | reverse complement strand
CCAAGTAGAACAAGATCTACCTCTGCACCGAGCAGAACTAGATCAACGTCTACACCAAGTAGAACAAGATCTACAAGTACGCCAAGTAGAACAAGATCTACTTCTACTAGAAGTTCTAGCACAAGATCATTCAGATCTACTAGTCCTTCTAGATCTACGACAAGATCTTCTTCGAGACCTTCTACGACAAGGTCTTCATCTAGATCTTCATCTTCTAGAAGCTCTAGCAGAAGCGGAAGAAGAGGCTAAGAAAGTAAGAGAATAGATTTTTTTTCAATAGATAAAAAAGAAAGGTGGATAACATGTACAGTTGTCCACCTTTTTTTGTGCCCGATAATCGACCCCAGCTCTGAGTACAACAACTATATTTGCAATCGAGAATTTAATCCATACTTATGAGAAATACTTTATCTTCCTTAGTTACGCTTCTTTTCTTCTTCCAATTTACTCTCTCAGCACAGACGATAGACGATGCGCTTAGATTTTCTCAACTTATTCCAGGCGGTACGGCTAGAGTTATAGGCGCAGGAACCTCCTTCGGAGCAATGGGTGGAGATTATGGCGTTACTGCCATTAATGTTGCAGGTCTTTCTGACTTCCGACGAAATGAGATTACCCTGTCTCTCTCATATAATCAACCAAATACAACTTCTGAGTTTGAAGGAAATCAAGTAGGCAGTTCCTCTGATGGCAGCCAAGTGATCATAGAGAGCATGGCCTATATTTTACATACCAAACCTTACAATGATAAATGGGCAACGTCCAATTTTTCATTCGGCTTCCAACAGTATACCAATTACGAACAAGTATTCAGCTATGAGGTAGAAAGTATAGGGTCTATTGCTGAAGGCTGGGAGGAAGTTGCTAATGATATAGGTTTTAGAGATTGTCCTGATTGTGGCCTATTCGATGCCCGATTAGCAATAGATGCTGGCGCCTTGCTAGATACAGAATTTGAAGGAGAGCAGTTCTTTTTATCTGAGTTGTTCTTTGAAGATTTTACAGATAAAGAACAGGTGATAGAAAGAAGTGGCAGCTTTAATGAACTTCAGTTTGCTTGGGGTGGGAAACTCAGATCTGGCCTTAGTTTAGGTATTGGAATCGGTGTTCCACTGGTCTCTTTTGAGGAAAATAAGTTTTATGCAGAGGAGTTCGTTGGGGATTTGCCATCGGGATTTGACAATCTGAGATTTAATGAATCACTTACTACTTCTGGCTTTGGCATAAATGCAAAAGTGGGAATAGGCTATAATATCAAAAATAAAGTAAGACTAGGCTTGAGTTATCAATCTCCGACTTGGTTAAGACTAGAAGATCTGTTTTTCAATTCTTTACAGTACAATGGAGGCGTCTTACAGGAATCACCTACTGGGGAATTTACCTACAATCTAAGAACGCCGATGCGGGCAACAGCTAGTATAGGTACCATGACAAATTTTGATAAGATAAAGGGCTTTCTGAATCTAGATGTACAGTACATCAATTATGGTAGTAACTCTTTCAATCTATCTGGTGAGTTTGCTACTCAGGCTGATATAGATTTTCAGGACTTTCTAAATGATGATATCGACAATAGCCTGAAAGACGGTTATAATTTTACTCTTGGTGGAGAATTAGTATATAGTAGGTATAGGGCAAGAGCAGGATTTACAGCACAGGTAAAGCCCTTCTTAGGAGAGGTGGGTTCTGATAATATATTTGGCGCTGGACTAGGCTATAGAGGCAATAAGTTTTATGTGGATTTTGCTTATCAGTTTAGAAGTATAGCAGAAGGATATACACCATATTTATCCTTTTTTGATACGCCAGAAAGAGAATTATTTCTGATCAATGAAACTGATCTCCATAAATTGGTTCTAACCTTTGGTATAAAAATTTAAGGTACATATTGTCATTATTGTAATATTAAACCTAATTTTCGGAAGGTCTATGGGCTAGTGCCTTAAGACTTTGGAAAATGATTACAGAAAACAATACGTAAAAATGGACTTTAGAACCGAGTGGTGGAGTAAATTAATGGTTGTAGCTATGATCATCATAGCTGTTCTTATAAACCCTTGGATAGTACCAGATACATGGACTGCAAGTAATATATTAGGCTACGGTCTAAGAATATTAGCACATCCTTTTATCGCCATAGCCTTGGCAACTATTCCAGTATTTATCATCTGCTTTTTTATAAAGAAAACGCCAGATCTGGATTATTCTATCTGGATAGCATTTGCATATATGTTCTTTTTATTAGGGCGATTTCATGCATTCTAATCCGTTTTTTGAAGAACTTATTATTCTCTTTTTTTTGTTAAGCACTCAGATTATCATCTAGAAAAATAACTCATGTACGGAAGAAGGCAACAGCAATATGGTGGCAACCAACAACAATATGGTAGACGAAGAGGCGGTAGTGGACAATTTAAGATAATGCTCATACTTGGCTTAGGAATGGCTGCATTTCAGGTTGTTAAGTTTTTTACTAATACCCAGACCAATCCCCTCACCGGAGAAGAACAAAGAATAACATGGAGTCCGGAAGAAGAAGTACAGTTGGGGCTTCAGTCTGTTCCTCAAATGGCTGCACAACATGGCGGACTTCATCCTGACCAGGCAGCGCAGGACTTAGTGGACAGGGTAGGAGAGGACCTCGTAAGAAATACCATTGCAAGTAAGTCTGGTTACCCATATGATTTTCATTTACTTGCAGATAATCAGACTGTAAATGCCTTTGCACTACCTGGCGGGCAATGCTTTATCACCGCAGCTCTACTAGAGCAACTCCAGACCGAAGATCAGCTGGCTGGCGTACTAGGCCATGAAATAGGCCATGTTATACACAGACATGGTGGAGAACGTATGGCAAGCCAAAATTTCATTCAGGGACTGATGCAAAGCGTTATGCTCATGTTTGGTGGCGACTACTCTATGATGAATATCGCTCAGATGGTCGGTCAGTATGCCAGTATGAAGTACGGCAGAGATCAGGAACTCGAATCTGATGACTGGGGAGTAAGACTCATGATGGAAGCAGGATATGATCCTATGGAAATGATAGGAGTTATGGATATACTGGAAAAAGCTTCTGGAGGCGGCGGCAAGACACCAGAATTCCAAAGCACCCATCCTAGCCCAGAAAATAGAAGACAGAAAATTATAGAAAGCATAGAGAAGTACAAGCAGCTGCAGTAGAGCGATTCGTTTTAGAAACCTGTTTGCGCACTTTGACCATACACTTAGAATTATCTACTATAAGTAGCTGGTCACATTTTTAATAGACTATTTTTGACAAGTAATTGTCAGACTCTAGTTCTATTCCATATCCCAACCTACATTTAGTATAGATTTGAAGTACCACAAATAGTACCTACCTAATTAAAGATTTCCACTTACCCACTTTTTTAGCCTTTGAGTAATCCTCTAAGACTGCTTATAAGCAGACTATTAACTTAATCTGAAAAACTGTGTTAGCTATGGTCAACTATTTACTTTTTTGCTTTTTTATGACAGGTGGTATAAATACTTCTCACCTAACAAACTACGAAACTCTTATTCTTCTTAGTACGAGTGAAGTAGAAATCCAATTAGAAACGGAATACGATGTAGCCCTATTTACAGACGTTAAGTACGACAGCAAACTTGGCAATCTGGAGTTGGTAACTACAGAAGAAATGCACTCTGTACTTATTTACAATGAGGACGGAGAACTGGAATTCATGATACCCGTAAATAGTCAGCGGGTTCTCATAGGACGGTCCATATTCGAGTCAAAATTTTACAGGCTTGGTTTTAATTTTCAAGAACAAGAAGAAATTATCTACGCAGATGTGCAGATCAAGTAGGCTGTTATATATCTCTATCTTAGCTCAAAATCCCTTTTAGTATCGCAGTGGTGATCGCGTAGGTAGGTTTTACGCCTTCAGCCCCTAAGCCTCCAGAGGCCAAAGTGCTTCCGGTCAGTAGAGGGTTGTCAGAGGCATAATAGGCATATCTCAGTGTAACTTTCTTAGCGATATTGTTACGGATTGCAGAGGCGGCCTGAATTGCTTTCTGATAATGGGCACCTTCCATTTCTAGACCTATAACTTTCCATGAGGATCTCAGGAAGTATCTGAGAATGTCTTTGTTTTGTAGAGATGTACCCAATACCGTTATCATCGGACCCGTGCAGACCTTGAGTCCAGTAGCTTCTAACTCCTTTGCAGTCAGACTGTTTTTAAATGGATAGTTATCCGCTGACCCTTCGAAGATATGTGCTGATGGCACCATAATATCTCCCTTCTCACCTTTCAGAATGCCTGCCTTACCCATGATATTTATAGACTTTACATCCAGAGGAATCTTAGTATTATCCTTTTCATAGGGTTTCAGTAGCTCATCCATACATTCGTAGGCTTGCTCTCCAAAAGCGTAATCCATAACGACGATTACCTTCTTACTTGTTTTTTTTGCACCAGACTTAGACTTCAGTTCAGCTGGTAATATAGCTTTGTCTACCTGGTTCATATCTATGACCTGAACACCTATGTTTGTGCCGGTATCATCTTGTAGCTGACTCATACCATTTTTTTCAGCGTAGGCCTGTACTTTTTTGTTTTTGGCCTTGGTCTTTTCTTGTGCTAGAGCTAAGATGAGTTTGTCGAGATCTACTTTTTTATTACTCTTGGTCTGGAGGGCACCTATCGCATAAATGGTATTTCTGACGCTATGCATGTTGGCGCTGATGATGTGGATTTGGTGGTCCAGCAAGTTTCTTTCTTCTAAGTGTGCCTTTAGGTTTTGTGCCCAAATACTACCGAAGATATGCATACCTAGATTTTCTCTAAGGGTAGAGGAAAAGCTGATTTCTCTGTCTTCATCCTTCAGTTTCTCTGCTATGCTGTGATAGCCTAACCAATAGACAATATTGAAAAGACTATTGACTTTCTTGGCCTTTTCAAAGAGCTTAACAGCTTCTGCCGTTTCTTCATAAGTCCGACCCAGAAGAGTACTCAGATGGGTGATGCCTAATTCTAAATTGAATTTTTTCTTCGCCTTGATCTTGTGAATAATCTCTTCCAACTGTTTCCACTCTCGTCTTACTCGACCTTTGTGGTCTAGTGCATGGCTGGAAATTTTCTCAGCTTCTATATACATGAATGAGAGGTGAGTAAGTACATCATAGATATCACTTCTCCCACGACTCATTTCTATATACATCTGTTCTTCGTCTATCCGGTAGCAGTTTCTTCGCCTCTTTGCTGGCACAAGAGCTTGGAATTCAGATTTCTCATATCCTTCGCGACTTATAAGTTTTACATAACGACATTCTTCTATTCCCAAGGGCAGTCTCTGAAATATGTACAGCAGACCATCTAGCTCCACCTTCTCAGGGTCAGCTATGGTGCCATATATTTCGGGTTCCAAATCTAGTAAAGCATCTCGGATAGCTTCACCAGATACACCTAGTGGCTTGTATGAGCCTCTGATAAACAGGTGTCGCATAGCAATGTACAATCGCTCTATAGCAGCTCGCGAGATTTGTGCTTTGGAAATTGGTACTAGGGTCTTAGACATAGGCTGATTCTCATATTAAGCTTAGAAAAACCAAAGATTAAGCCAAAACCCCATATTCTCTAGCCTATGTAATAAAAGTATAAATGACAAGTATTAGAAAACTCTTGTTAAATGAATCTTAATTCATCTGTTAACTGAGGAATTTTAGGTATTACTATTGTTATAAGAGTAAGTACTAAATCTATGAAAATGAAAAAACTAATAATTATATCTGGACTATTATTGGCTTTTATGGGACCAGCTGAGGCCCAGTTTGGAAAGCTTTTAGACAAAGCAAAGGATTCAGCGAGCTCTCTGAAAGACAAGGCAGAAAAAGCAATGGGAGATTCGTCCTCTACCTTGGATATCGCTGGCGGACTAAAGGCTGCACTAAATGAAGGTGTGGACGAAGCCGTGTCCAGTCTTTCTACAACAGATGGTTTTTTGAAAAGTCAGTATAAGATATTGATACCCAAAGAAGCAGCTACCGTAATAAGCAAACTCAAAAGAGTGCCAGGTTTTGGAGACGTAGAGGATAAGCTTATCAATAAGATGAACGAAGCTGCTGAGATAGCAACCAAGGAAGCTACACCAATCTTTATAGATGCAATCAAGTCCATGAGTATCAGTGATGCCAAGTCTATACTTTTTGGAGAAGATGATGCAGCAACAAGATACTTGGAAGGCTCAGCAAGAAAAAAACTCTATGCATCCTTTCTGCCTATTATCCAGTCAGCCCTAAATCAGGTAGATGCCACCAAGTATTGGAACTCGATAGTGAAGAAGTATAATAGCTTGCCACTTACCAAAGATGTAAACCCAGATCTGGACGATCATGTCAATACAAAGGCGCTAGATGGCCTTTTCGGACTGATAGAGACCAAAGAAGAAGGCATAAGAACAGATGTCAATCAGAGGACAAGCCCGATTTTAAAGGATGTTTTTAAGGAACTAGATAAGTAAAAAAGAAGTTGAACCTAGTAACTGTATAGAAGTCAACCTGGATAATGAGAAAGAATTTGGTGATGTAGATTGAGTAATGAGTGAGGGATGGATGGAGATCCATCCCTTTTATTCTTATAAATATAAAAGAGGGCAGATTCATAATGAGTCTTGTCCTCTTTTCATTTCTTGTATAGGAAGTTCTAATCTGCTACCCCTTGTAAAAATGGTACAAACTTAAATTCTCCAAAGACCTGCTCTTCATAAGTTTCTGCTCCTGTTTTTAGAATCCTTTTCATTTTTTTGATTTCTGTCTCTCCTGACGGAATGACTATATATCCTCCTACCTTCAGTTGTTCTAGTAAGGCAGGAGGCACAAAAGTCGCACCTGCCGTAACAATTATCTTATCGAAAGGGGCAAAGCGTGGAGAACCCTGATATCCATCACCATAAAGTGTTCTTACACTGGTATAGCCTAGCTCATTGAGCAAATTTGCAGTATGCTTATATAGTTCTTGGTGTCTTTCTATCGAGTAGATTTTTTTACAAAGATGGGAAAGCACAGCAGCTTGGTAACCTGAGCCAGTACCTATTTCCAGAATCTTATCAGAAGGCTGTGGGTCCAGCAATTCGGTCTGATAGGCAACAGTATATGGTTGCGAGATTGTCTGACCAGATAAAATGGGTAAGGCTTTGTCCTTGTACGCTTGCTCTTCAAATGCTTTGTCCAGAAATAAATGTCGCGGCACTAAATTCAGTGCCTCGAGAACCCTACCATTGGTTATGCCTTTATCTGCGACTATCTGAACAAGTTGCTTGCGTAGCCCTTTGTGTCGATAATTATCTATCATGCTGCAAGATACACATTATAGTATTGTATAATATGTCTAGATATTCGTTATTCTTTCCCTTTTCTCTACTATATGTTATATGTTACCATTTTTTAATATGAGAATTTGGATTATCAATACTATTTATAGTTCTTGTATTAGCAAATTTTTAATCCCTACATAAAGACAATAGATAGATGGGTCAAGTCGAGATTAAGTTCGGTACTGATGGCTGGAGAGCAATCATAGCAAAAGAGTACACGGTAGATAATGTAAAAAGAGTAGCAGAAGCCACCGCGCGCTGGATGCTGAATAATAAGATGGATAAGGCCGTTGTAGGCTTTGACTGCAGATTTGGAGGCGCCCTGTTTAGCGAAACTGCCGTACAAGTCCTCTGTAATTTCGGCATCAAGGTGATTTATGACAAGAATTTTGCCTCTACACCTATGGTTTCCTTAGGTGTAGTAAAAATGAAGGCAGATATGGGCATAGTCATTACTGCCAGCCATAATCCACCTAGTTATAATGGATTCAAACTGAAGTCTGCTTATGGTGGTCCCACCATTCCTAAAGATATCGCTGATGTAGAAACTATTATCCCAGATTCTCCTTTAGGTAAGTTGCCGTCTCTCGATAGTTTTGCTGCAAATGGTCTTATAGAATATGTCAATCTAGAAGACCTCTATCTGACACATGTAGAAGAAAACTTCGATCTGGATCTTATCAGAAATTCTAATATCAAGCTGGCATATGATGCTATGTATGGTGCTGGACAGAACGTTATCAGAAGATTGTTTCCAGCTGCGCACTTACTGCATTGTGAGTACAATCCGTCATTCCAAGGGCAGGCGCCAGAGCCTATACATCGTAACCTAAGTGAGCTGTCACAACTCTTAAAGGATAATGACCAGCTCAATCTCGGTCTAGCAAATGATGGTGATGCAGACAGAATAGGCTTGTATAATGCTTCTGGAGAATTTGTAGACTCCCACCATATTTTACTTCTATTGCTCTACTATCTTAAGGAGTACAAGAAGTATGACGGTAAAGTCATCATCACTTTCTCTGTCACCAACAAAATGCAACAACTGGCAGAGCAGTATGGACTAGAACTGGAGATAACCAAAATAGGCTTTAAGTACATCGCAGAGATTATGACGAAAGAAGATGTCCTTGTTGGTGGCGAAGAATCTGGTGGTCTAGCCGTCAAGGGTCACATCAAGGAGAGAGATGGTATCTGGATGGGCTTAGTCATTATGGAGTTTATGGCAAAGACCGGAAAATCTCTCGAAGAACTCATCAGCGATATATATGCTAAAGTCGGTTCTTTCAAGTTTGATAGAGATGATCTTCATATAGAAGAAGCGAAGAAGTGGGCGATAATGGACAGGTGCAAAGAAGGACACATTACAGATATAGGTGGCCGTCCAGTCATAAAGACTGAAGACATAGATGGCTATAAGTTTTATCTCTCTGATGACGAATGGCTGATGGTGCGGCCTTCAGGGACCGAGCCTGTTCTCCGAGTCTATGCACATGCTGCTGATAATGCAGCTGTAAGAAAGCTATTGGATGCGGGACATAAGTCGTTGCAGGAAGGGTTGGCGTAGAATTATTCACAAACTTAATCATATAGACATGCGAACACTTCTTCTAATCTTAGCTATTGGAATGACAGGTTCCTTGTATAGTCAGCAGTTTGAGTTGTACATGGAATCAAAGAATAATGGCACTAAGTCTATTCTATTTGGTCCTGGGCATTATATAGATATGGATATTGATTTTACTCCAGATGAAGTAGAATGTGAGAACCAAGACTTTGTAAGGATGACTGGATCTATAATGGATATAGAGAAAGATAGTTTGTCGTTTTTTGCTCAGACGGTATACAATGGATTGAATTATGATTGTGTTTCGAAACCCAAGGCACGTAAATATCTTACTGGTGAGCAAATCAAAAAGATTGCGTTAGATGATATAGAGAGCCTCAGCGTTTATAAGTCAAGAAAACAACAAGTAAGAAAAGGTAGACTTGCTGAGATAGGGCTGTTGCTGATTCCTGCTAGTATTGTAACAGCGACTACAGCCTTTATTATAGGCGGAGAGCAAAGAAATGATTTTCTTATTGCCAGCGGTGCACAATTAGGAGTAGGTTTTACTATGGCTATAATCTTTACAAGTTCTGAAAAGTCATTTGGAAATCCCAACCCTTGGAAAATAAGAAAGCGCAGATAAAAATCTGAATAGACTTTCGTAATTCGTTCGTCCGTATACTATAATTCCGTTATATATTGGCAAGACTTCCAGTCAAGAGCAATAAGCTGATGTATGCTTAG
>CAYNJK010000036.1:11122-14012 GCA_964397575.1 uncultured Saprospiraceae bacterium | reverse complement strand
CCGGCTTCAAAACTCGGATTGATTATCATATTGGGGCCAAATTCGCCGGTTGCATTACAACTAGCAGGTACCTGACCTCCTGTGCACTGCGCACTTAAAGACTGGGTAACTAAAAAAACGAGAGAGAAACCAAGAAACTTGGCAATGAGATTGAGTTTATTTATCATTTCAGTTTAGGTTAAAACCGTAATTAATTAAACCTAAGAAACCCAATCTACATGGTCTTACTAACTGAATACCAGCTAGTTAAATGCCCAGCAATAGAGTAATTACTGAGTTGAGATTGAGTTAAACTTAAGATCGTCACCACAAATCTAACTTTTTGTACCTGTTTTCCAACTATAATCCTGAGATAGTTGATGACAATATCTATTCTGTACACGAAGTAATCTGAGATCAATTTTTATAGTTTATATGGGCTCTAAGCAGCTTGATGTAGTTTTGATGTATCATAGCTTTAGAGACTTAGATTGCCTCCAAGCTATTTTGAGAGCTAAGGAAACATAACTATGATGCCCAGACTTTTTGTAAAACTTTTATTGCTGTTATCGATTTTTCTTGTTTCTTCTCAGTTAAGCGGACAAGAAGAACGCTATCAACTTGATTGCTCTTCCTCTTCAGATGCTGTTGTAGGAAAGGATAGAAAAGCTTGGAATCCAGATCCTGCTGTTGCTTCTGAAGCATATAAACACAATATAGATATTCCAGCCATGCATCCAGATGGTATAGAATGTCTGACCCTGACAGCTATAGAAATTGAAATCAATCAATTTAGTGAGGACAATAATATTCCAGGCACACCTGCTGGCAACCCTTGTTACCTTGGATATTTCACTCATGCCTTGGCTTGTGAGGATACTGGTCATTTTGTTTGCGATGTTAATTCGACTGTACTCTGGGAGTCAGGAGGCCCCTTTAATTCATTTCAAGCAGCAACAACTCTAACGGATAACAATTTGGATAATGGATTTCAGCTTGAAGATTTAGAAGGTGAAGTATTGGCTTTTGATTTCATAATAGTAGTAGACGCATTTGATGTAGACTGTAATTTGTGCAGCATTTCTGCGGGAGAATATTCCTCTGACCATGAAATATGTGTAACTCTTGTGTATGAGTTTGATGAGCCAGAAGATGAACTCAACATCCCAGAGGAGGAAGAATTCTGTCTAGACCCTAACGAGCCTTACGAATTCGATGCACCTAATGACTACGAAGAATATGAATGGTTTGATGATCAGGGCAACTCAGTTTCTGTTTCGCCTGCTGAAGAATTCGAAGTCCCTTTTCCAGGTGAATTTACTTTGTTAGTAACTGATGAGCAAGGTTGTACGCAAGAAGCTGATATAGAATTCTTGGCAGTGCCCGAGCCTACGGTTACATACTCACTGCAGAGTCCGCTGATTAACTGCAGTGTTTCTATGGACACAATCAGAACAAGTGTAAACTCTATAGAAGGCAATACTAATTATAATTATAGCTGGGAAACGCCTACAGGCAATATCATCAGAAACAGTGAGCTCATACCAGCAGACACAGGAGCTTATGTGCTTACCATAGAGGATAGAAATTTTGATTGTGAGTTTGTGCTAGACCCATTTATCGTAAGGACAGTACAAAATTCTTCTGCTCAGATAGACAGTGTACAAATACCTCAAAGATTTATTTGCTTAGGAAGCTCTATAACTCTTTCGGCATTTGTTCCATATCAGGATACAACTTTTTACAATTTTGCCTGGGTATCTAGTTCAGACACAACACGATCACAAACTTTTTCCATAAGCGATGAAGGGCGATATTTTTTATTAATGCAGGATACTTTCGGTTGTCCAGCAACGATTGACTCTGTCGATATAAGAATTGCTCCAAATCTGACAGCAGGAGAAGATAATACACAAGAGTTATGTCCTTCAGCTAATACGAACTTGAATGATTTCGTGATCAATGCCAGCAGCAATACTGGAGAATGGGTGGAACTAAACAGTTCAACAGTCGTCTCCAACCCAAATAATCTTTCAACTATAGGGTTTCAAGGCCTATCAGAATATCTCTATATAGTCAGCAATGTCCAACCATGTATAAATGATACTGCCATAATCAGTTTACTATTCCCTACCATTACTAGTTGTGATGACAACAACCTTTGCACTGAGAATGACATGGGGAGCTCGCTTTCTGATGGGACTGTCTGCGTACCTTGCCAAGGTGTGCCTCTAGACTGCAATACCGGCTCAACAACAACGAGACCCTGTGATGATGGAAACCTCAGCACAGTCAATGATATGGAAACCGTTCTCGATTGTGATGATTCGGTCTGTGTGCCATGTACAGGTGAACCAGCTGATTGTAATACAGGTACTCCAACCATGCAAGCCTGTGATGATCTCAATCCTTGCACAATAAATGACATGGAAGCAGTCTTAGCTGATGGCACTGTATGTGTGACCTGTGTAGGAGAAGCACTGGATTGCAGCTCGGGCACAACAACCACCAGACCTTGTGATGATGGAAACCTCAGTACGGTCAATGACATGGAAACCGTCCTCGATTGTGATGACTCTGTCTGTGTGCCATGTGCAGGTGAACCAGCAGATTGTAATACAGGAACTCAAATCATGCAAGCCTGTGATGACCTCAATCCCTGCACAATAAATGATATGGAAGCAGTCTTAGCCGACGGTACTATATGTGTTCCTTGCCAAGGGGAATTGCTTGATTGCAACACTGGCACAACTACAACCAGAACTTGTGACGACGGAGACCCTAATACGGTCAATGATATGGAAACCGTTCTCGATTGCGACGACTCGGTCTGTGTGCCCTGTGCAGGCGAACCAGCAGATTGCAATACAGGCACCCAAACCATGCAAGTCTGTGATGACTTCAATCCTTG
>CAYNJK010000036.1:0-11022 GCA_964397575.1 uncultured Saprospiraceae bacterium | reverse complement strand
TCAATCCTTGCACAGAAAACGACATGGAAACAGTCTTGCCTGACGGTACAGTATGTGTCCCTTGTGCTGGAGTAGCCCTTGATTGCAACACTGGCGCAACTACAACCAGAACATGCGACGATGGAGATCCAAATACAGTTAGTGATATGGAAACCGTTCTCGACTGTGATAACTCTGTCTGTGTGCCCTGTGCAGGTGAACCAGCAGATTGCAGCACGGGCAATCAAACCATGCAACCCTGCGATGACCTCAATCCTTGCACTGAAAACGACATGGAAACAGTCTTGCCTGACGGTACAGTATGTGCCTTATGTGAAGGGACCCCTCTGGATTGCAATTCTGGAATGACAACAACTAGACCTTGCGATGATCAAGATGACAATACCATTAACGACATCGAAACGATCTTAGATTGTGATGACTCCATTTGCATTCCTTGTGCAGGAGAAGCTGTAGACTGCACCTCGGGGACTATAATAATGGAAGATTGTGATGACAATAATCCTTGTACGGAAAATGATACGCAATCAGTATTATCAAACGGTACTATCTGCATTCCTTGTGAAGGAATTCCATTAGATTGTAACACGGGTACTACCACTACACAAACCTGTGACGATTCAGACCCAAATACAGTAGATGATATAGAAACAATTTTGGACTGTGATGGCTCTATCTGTGTACCATGTGCAGGTGTCTCTGCTGACTGTAGTAGTGGAACAATATCAGTGGAACCCTGTGATGATTCGAATCCTTGTACAGAGAATGACATGCGTTCTGTACTACCAGATGGTACTGTTTGTATTCCATGTGAAGGAACACCACTAGATTGTAATACAGGAATCACCACAACTGAAAATTGTGATGATGGTGACCCTAATACGATCAATGATATGAGAATCATACTGGACTGTGATGGCTCCATCTGTGTTCCATGTGCAGGTGAATCAGCCGATTGTATCAGCGGAGAACCTCAGATCATTAGCTGTGATGATGGCAACCTTTGCACCACTAATGATACAGAATCTATCCTCCCCGATGGAACGGTATGTAACAGCTGTCAAGGAGAGTTGCAAGATTGTGACAATGGCATGAGGATAGAATTACCTTGTGATGATGCTAATGAGAACACCTTTGATGATATAGTCATAGTACTCGAATGTGACGGTACCGTTTGCGTTCCTTGTGTTGGTCAATTAGAGTCAATGAATCTATTCTTGCCTAATGTTATGGCTAAAGATGAGCAAGGAAATGATGAGTTCAGAATTTTCTCAAATCGGGAAGCACAGATTATTGAATTCCAGATATTCGACAGATGGGGAAATGTGATGCACTCAGTTTCTAATGTTCTTTCTTCTGACCCTGCTGTTACTTGGAGAGGTGATTTCGAAGGAGAAGATGCGCAACAAGGTGTTTACATCTATAGATTAGAATACCTAGAAGAAGAGACTGTTAGAGTAATGTTTGGTGATATAACTATAATAAGATAGTATAGAAAGAGACATGAATCTGATTCTTAGTAAAACTATTATTGCTCTTTAAACTTGAAAAGTATACTTTTATATCATGCAACTGTTAAGCACATATAATACATATTTCTGTTTCTTCTTTTACTTTCCTAAGGAAGAGCAGCTCTGATATGTATTAGATTATATAATAAAATATTAAAGAGCTCTTTTTAGGGCTCTTTTTTTTTGAGCTATTACAAGATGAAAAAAGAAAAATTACTAATTCAAGGTTACCCGGGTTCCTTTCATGATGTAGCCTGTCAAGCTTATTTTGGTGATACAGACACAGAAGTAATCCCTTGTGATTCATTTAGTGAGTTGGCCCAGAATCTAACTAATGAAGAAGGGTCTGCTTATGGCATAATGGCTATAGAGAACTCCATTGCAGGTTCTATACTTCAGAATTACAGAATCCTCAGAGAACATAAATTCAATATTATCGGAGAGATATATCTGAGAATCGAACATTGCCTGATGGCGTTGCCAGGACAGACAATAAATGATCTCACCGAGGTACATTCCCATCCTATGGCTATCAATCAATGCAGAGAATATTTCAGCCAATATACTTCACTAAAATTGGTGGACATGGATGACACTGCTCTCAGTGCAAAATTGATTAGAATCTCAGATAAAAAAGGTATAGGTGCTATAGCAAGTCGAAGAGCTGCAGAAATCTATCAACTGGAAATTCTTCAAGAAAACATCGAGGATAACAAACATAATTATACTAGGTTTTTTGTCATCCATAAACAAGAAACGGAGGTGTCTGATTATAACAAAGCAACAATCTGGATAAGACTGCATCATACTAAAGGCAGTCTTTCTACTGTGCTTAATAAGTTAGTAGCCCATGACATAAATCTGAGTAGCTTACAATCTTATCCTGTGTTGGGTAAATTTTCTGAATACTTCTTTCATATGGATTTAGAATTTGAAACTCCCGACAAGTATGAAAGAGGCAAAAAAATTATCACTGAGTTGTGCCTTGATTACCAAGAACTAGGTCGATACAAACGTGCGGATATCTCAGCGGCATTGAATAAAGAACTTACAAGTGTGATGTTATGATAGAAAGTGCTAAAAGACTAGAGCAAGTACAAACCTATTACTTTGCTAAAAAACTTAAAGAAATAGCTGAGCTCAATACGCAAGGTAAAGAGGTAATAAATCTTGGCATCGGTTCTCCAGATCTCACTCCTCCAAAAGAGGTTAGCCAAGCGCTTATCGACGGATTGGATACGGAAAAAGCACATCAGTACCAATCTTACTATGGACTTGCTGAACTAAGAGGAGCTTTTGCTGGCCTCTACAACAAATACTTTAACGTACAAGCAGAGGCAGACAGTGAGATTCTACCTCTCATAGGGTCTAAGGAAGGGATAATGCATATTGCTATGAGTTTTCTTAATGAAGGAGATGAAGTACTAGTTCCAAACCCCGGCTATCCAGCCTATAAAATGACTACCCTACTTGCAGGAGGAAAAGTAAGATACTTTGATTTGGAGGAAGCTAATAACTGGCTACCAAATCTTAAAAAGCTAGAAAGTAGCGATCTCTCTAAAGTGAAACTAATGTGGGTCAATTATCCCAATATGCCTACAGGCGCAAAAGCCACGATACACTTCTTCGAACAGCTTGTGGCTTTTGGATTACGAAACAACATACTCATCTGCCACGACAACCCCTATGCGTTTATATTAAACGACAAACCAATCAGCATCCTAGAAATACCTGGGGCAAAAGAAACTGCACTAGAACTTTTCTCTTTGAGTAAAGGATTTAATATGGCAGGCTGGAGAGTAGGTGCAGTTATTTCTCACCACAATTACATTGATGCCATTATCAAGTTTAAAAGCAATATGGACTCTGGCATGTTTAAACCCGTTCAACTAGCAGCCACAAAAGCTTTGGGGCTAGAACAAAGTTGGTTTGACTCGCTTAATGAGATATATACACAACGCAGAATACAAGCATGGAAGATTTTTGACTTGCTTGATATAGCTTACAAAAAAGAAGCAGCAGGTCTCTTTGTCTGGGGTAAGGTGCCTAGAGAAAATGCAAGATATTGGAGTGATCTTATTTTAGATAAAGCTGGGGTTTTCATTACACCTGGCTTCATCTTTGGGAACAAGGGAGCGCAGTACTTGAGAATCTCTTTGTGCAGTACTACAGAAATATTTGACCAAGCCTTAGACAGAATAAACCAAATATGACGAGAATTACAATCATTGGATTGGGCTTAATCGGCGGATCCATGGCTAGAGACCTCAGGTCACAGATGAATGTCCATGTTACAGGTGTAGATAGTAATCCTTTGCATCTTGAAAAGGCAAAAAATATGCAACTAGTACACGAAGTTGCGCCTCTTAATCTAGCACTAAAAGATGCAGAGATTATTATACTCGCTATTCCTGTCCATGCCATTCAGGACTTATTGCCCACCATACTTACACAGATAAAGGAGGATCAAGTTGTCATTGACGTTGGTTCTACAAAAGAAGAAATATGCAAGACTGTAGTCGATCATAGCCATCGGGGTAGATTTGTGGCTGCACATCCGTTATCTGGTACTGAATTTTCAGGTCCAGAAGCAGCTATCCGCGGTTTGTTCGTCGACAAAAAAAACATCATCTGTGATAAGAATCTCAGCGATGAGAATGCCTTGGCAAAAGCAATGAGCCTTTTCGAAAGTCTAGGCATGGAAACTTATTATTTAAATAGCAGGGATCATGATAAACATTTGGCATATGTTTCGCATTTGTCTCACATAAGTTCGTTTACTCTGAGCCTGACAGTCCTGGATATAGAAAAAGATGAAAGTCAGATTTTCAATCTAGCAAGCACCGGATTTGAATCTACAGCTCGACTGGCTGGAAGCAGCCCAGATACTTGGACGCCGATTTTTGAAAAGAATAGTGTGCATTTGTTGGAAGCATTGGATAATTATATGAATCATCTAGAAAAATTCAAACAAGCAATAATTTCTAAAAATACAACCACACTGCATAGCTTAATGAAAGAGGCGAATGATATAAGAAGAGTACTAAAAAAATAGAACATGACACCAGTAAAAACTAAAGAACAAAGACAAACATGGCTGACCAAAGACAAGCGTCCTATCGTGATAGCTGGGCCATGTAGTGCTGAAACAGAAGAGCAAGTGTTAGATACTGGTAGACGCATCTTCAAAACAGGCAAAGTAGATATCTTTCGAGCTGGGATATGGAAACCCAGAACAAGACCAGGTAGCTTCGAAGGCGTAGGAGTCAAAGGATTACCTTGGTGCCAGAAAGTAAAAGAACTTACTGGCATGCCTATAACCGTAGAAGTAGCAAAGGCTGCGCATGTAGATGCATGCTTAGCCTTTGATATAGATATATTATGGATCGGTGCCAGAACTACTGTCAATCCTTTTGCCGTGCAAGAAATCGCGGATGCATTAAGAGGTGTAGACATCCCTGTATTAGTAAAAAATCCTATTAACCCGGATTTAGCCCTGTGGATGGGAGGCATAGAACGCTTTCAAAAAGCGGGGATTAAAGAAATAGGTGCTATCCATAGAGGCTTTTCTAATATAGGCGAGAAATATTATCGAAATAGACCGCAGTGGCAATTGCCTTTAGAGTTTATGAGAAAAATGCCAGATATCCCAATGATAAACGATCCTAGTCACATATGCGGAAGACGGGATATACTTCAAGACGTGGGACAGAAAGCAATGGATATGAACTTCGACGGCCTGATGATAGAATCTCATATAGATCCAGATAATGCCTGGTCGGATGCGAAGCAACAAATTACACCTGAAGTTCTAGGCCGTATGATTACAGATATGGTACTCAGAGAGGATTACGAAGATGAGCCAAAAAAGCAAAGTGAGATAGAATATCTCCGTCAAGAGATCAATCATATAGACGACGAACTTATCAATCTCTTGTCCAATAGAATGAAGATAGCCCGACAAATAGGAGAATACAAAAAGAACAACAATATGACCATTCTCCAACAGAGAAGATGGAATGAGATCATAGAGAAGAGTAAAATACAAGCTGCCAAATCAGGGCTAAGCGAAGAGTTTATCCTGAAGTTTATCAATGCAATACATACTGAAAGCATAGATCAGCAGGAGGAAGTATTTAAGGAGAAGTAAGCTGTTATAAGCCCCCTTCCCTTAAAATTCTTTTTCATCTAATGAATAGAGAGCAATCTCCTACTCTAGTGGCCACATATACTTATTCTGAAGATTCTTAGGTAAAGCACGACGGTTTCGTGGACCTACAGTCTTTGGTTCTGACTTTTTCTTCTTAGGCTTTCGCTTCTTAGAATGGTTATTAGGTCTGGAATCATTACTGGGAGCAGCGCTGCCTTTGGCTTTTTTGTCAGAACTAGCCTCTGATTTTTTCTTTGTATTAGAGCTTGATCTGGAGTTAGAACCTGCAGCAGAGCGCTTAGTTTTTGAAGAATTATTGCCACCTCTTCCTTCCTTCTTTTTCTTTCTATTGGCAAAGAACTCTTGTTTTCTTCTTTGTTTCTCCTTTTCCCATTCTTTCTTTTCTGCCTCAGTCATGGGCTTATCCGTCTGAGGAAAAGGATTGTCATTGATGACATCTATTTTCTTGCCTATCAGTTTTTCTATGCCTTTGACATAGGCATTTTCTTCTGGTTCGCAGATACCAATAGCGATACCTTCTTCTCCAGCCCTTCCTGATCTTCCTATTCTGTGGACATAAGTCTCCGCGATGTTAGGAATATCAAAATTGATGACATACTTAAGTTTATCGATATCTATACCTCTGGCAGCTATGTCTGTAGCTACTAAAACTCTGATCTTACCGGCTTTAAAATCTTTTAGTGCTCTTTGCCTTTGGTTTTGGGCTTTATCGCCGTGTATAGCACTTGCCTTAATCTTGTTTTTATGCAAGTGTCTGGCTATACGATCTGACCCATGCTTCGTTCTGCTAAATACCAGTGCCTGGTCAATATCTGTATTCTCTAGAATATGAAGTAATAGTTCTCGTTTATTGGCCCTGTTTGTATAGTACATGTGTTGCTGAATTGTTTCAGCAGTGGAAGAAACAGGTGCCACCTCTACTTTGACAGGATTAGTTAGAATCTTATTGGCCAGTTTGACGATGTTGTCGGGCATAGTCGCCGAAAAAAACAAAGACTGTCTTTGTTCAGGTAAGAGCTCTAGCAGTTTTCTGATGTCATGAATGAAACCCATGTCCAGCATTCTATCTGCTTCATCTAGTACGAAAAGCTTAATATCACTAAGTGAAATAAAGCCTTGTCCTATAAGATCCAGTAGTCTTCCAGGTGTAGCTGTAAGTATATTGACACCTTTTTTGAGCTTCTCTACTTGAGCACCTTGTTTTACACCACCAAATATGACGGCATGCTTGATATTGGTGTACTTGCTGTACTCTCTGATGTTATCATCAATTTGGATAGCCAATTCTCTAGTTGGTGTCACTATCAATGAGCGCATTTTCTTAGGTCCTTGCTTATTCCCTTCTATTCTCTCTATCAATTGTATGATCGGAATAGCAAAAGCTGCAGTTTTGCCGGTACCAGTTTGGGCACATCCCAATACATCTGTTCTATTAAGTACTAGTGGAATAGCTTTCTCTTGTATAGGAGTGGGCTCCACGTAGCCTTTATCTTTCAGAGCCTTCATTATAGGCTCTATAATGTTTAAATCATTAAATCTCATATCTCTCTTTATCTTTCCTTCTTTAGCTTAAAATCTTGGAGGTGAGTCCTCCGTGCGGAAGGGCTAGGTTTATAATGGCACAAAAATAGGCATAATAACAATCAATATCAGCTTTACTCAATTTGTGAAAAAATAATAAACCCCTGCAAGCAGTGCCACTAAATACATCAATAAAATGATGAAAAGAACGCCTAAAGGCAAGCCTAAACCTATGATTATCAATTTTTTAATAACTCCATGTTGTGATTTAAAAGTGAATGCTGATATAATCCACATACCCACGAAAAACCCAAGCGAGTAGCAAAAAAAGATGGGTATATTCATTGGGTCTTCCGTCCACCTGAAATCATAATAACCTTCATCTATATAGAAGAGAAAAAGGGTCAATATCAATGAAAAAACCAGTGGAAATAAATAGTTTCTTTCAGAATTCAGGGCTTGCAGAGGGTGCTTAGAGCCTGTAAAAAGGTTGGTCATCGTCTGTTTTGATAAATAGTTACAGCAGTAATACTAAAACGTAAGACGAACGTTTATATTTTCTAGACTATAGGTTTGGAGTAGTCCTTATCAATTGCTAATCTTTGTCGTGATTTTGTCACTTTCTCAATTAAGTCTCATTTAGCACTATTTTTGAACTATGTAAGTTGGACTCACTACTAATATACAGCCTAGTAACATGGACAATAAATTCAGATACAGTGACGAGGAATTAGGAGAGTTTGATAAAATTTTAGATCAGAAAATTCAGAAAGCTGAAGAAGAGCTCAATTACTACTTGAGACAGATCAAAGAACTTGCAGAAGGTGGAGAAACCAAGTTGAAAAACCTTGGAGATGCCACAGGGAATCTGGAAAGTGAGCGGTTACAAAATATGGCCGCACGTCAAAGCAAATTGATAAAACATCTGGGTAATGCCAAGATGCGGATAAAAAATAAGGTATACGGCATCTGTAGAGAGTCCGGAAAACTTATTTCTAAAGAACGGCTGAAAGCTGTCCCTCATGCGACACTAAGCATTCAGGCTAAACAAAATCAAAGGAGATAAAATATCTTCACAAAAATTAAGGGTGAAAAAAACTGGTTGGATAATAGCGACAATTCTTACAGTAGTGATCTTAGATCAGGTACTGAAAGTGCACATTAAGATGAACTACCCCATAGGTGGTGGCTTCAAGATTTTTGGCGCAAATTGGGCTAGGATTCACTTTATAGAAAATAAAGGTATGGCCTTCGGAATGGAGTTCGGAGGTGTAATCGGAAAATATATCCTCAGTATCTTCAGAATCTTTATGGTAGGCTTTCTGGCCTATCTATTACGATCGATTATAAAGGAAAAAGGCTCCATAGGGCTCCAACTCAGCTTCGCCTTAATAATTGCTGGAGCTCTTGGTAATATTATAGACAGTGCTTTCTATGGCCTTATTTTCTCAGAATCATTTTATCATACCGGAAATATTGCAGAACTTTTCCCAGCTGAAGGTGGTTATGCTAAGTTCTTACAAGGCAGAGTAGTAGATATGTTTTACTTCCCATTGATCGAGTCTAATTATCCGGACTGGTTCCCATTCAAAGGAGGTGATTCATTTTCTTTTTTCAGACCAGTGTTCAATCTGGCAGACTCAGCTATTTCATTAGGAGTGGCCATGATTCTTATTTTCCACAGATCTTTCTTTCTTGAAGATTCCTCCAAAGCTGAGAATGAAGCAAAAGAGGCAAATGAGAATACTTTAGTTCCTAGCAATCCTTCAATTCAAGAATAATTATAATCCAAGGCGATGGCCATCGTACGGCAGTAGCGTAGAGCTTTTTAGAAAGAGCAATTTCCATACGTATGAAGGAAACTAATTCAAGATGCCTTTGTACTCCCTACATAATTAGCAAAAGCTTGGCTTTGACTACGAATGTCTCTCTCCCAAGTGGAAAAATAAATCCCAGCACGAGGTAGGTGATTAGACTCAAGGGCATCACAATGACACCATATAGAGAGATATAATTTATATCGGTATCCAGCCAGAATAGTCGAAAATCTAGCTGTCTAAATGTTAAGATAGATCAAGAAATCTTGGTCTAAAAGTGGTTTTTTACCTGCCTAGAAAGTTATTGACAGCTGTTTCAGCTTTTTGCAGTACAGGATAATTGATATCGTAGTGCACGAATTTGCCATCTTTCTTAGCATTGACAACACCTGCCAATCTTAATAATCTAAGATGCTGAGAAGTGACAGACTGTTCTATATTGAGGGTATTGTAAATCTTATTTACATTTATAATTCCCTGAGAATCAATGTATTCTAAAATTTTCAATCTAAGGGGATGAGCCAGCGCCTTCATGAGGGTGGTCGAATACTGAAGCTTTTCATTATTAAACCGAACCTTAGTTTTCTTCATCGGATATCCAAGTTTTCTTATTGTAGTTGTAGACCTTGGGAACAAATATGAAGATATATTCGGAGTAAAAAAAGAAATATTAATAAAAAATATAATTTGTTAATGCTTACTCTACAGCTTAGTACATATAAAAAAAGATGCTAATCTGTTTAGATTAGCATCTTTAGAACCTTGAGAAATTAAATATTTACCCTGTTAAGTAAAGTTTATCCTGCTAGATCTTCTACTAATTTAGAGATCTGGTTCAATCGGTCTGCGTCTAATGAGTAGTATATGAATTTGCCTTGTCTTTCAGTTAATACAACACCAGCTCTTCTGAGTATGGCTAGGTGCTGAGAAGCAACTGACTGCTCTAATCTTAATTTGATATAGATATCAGTAACAGTCATGGTTTGGTTGTTTTCTAACAAGTCGATAATTCGTTGTCTCAACTTGTGATTCACTGCTCTAAGTACAAGAACTGCTTTTCTAAGGTCTGCGTAATCCAATTGGATTTCACTATTACCCTTTTTAAGAGTTACAGTCTCGTTCTTCTTATTTCTCATAGGTAAGTTTTAATAAAGTTGATTTAATACTCTCATGGTATTACTAAAACTGTACCAAAAACTAAATAGCAATTATACAGTTATATACCACACTGATTATCAACCAAATAACATACCAGAACCAAAAAAACTGTCGAAAAGTTGCTAAAAAAGAGGCTTTTTGCTTTTTGTTATGTTTGGTGGTTTGAGGTAAAAAGGGACATAATATGCCGTGTCCTCCAGCTTTCCAGCCTTATATCTATCATAGGCCAGAGCAGCCATATCTTTTGCCTGTGGAATAGATGGGTTTATCATCCAGTCAGCTTCTTTAGGCACCAAATCCCGCATTTTGTGGGCACCATCACCACAAAAAATGATGGTTTTATCCTCATATGCTTTGAAACTACTGTCATCTAAGACCAGATTTGTTGTTTCTATACCTGCATTGAGTTCTGCGTCATAAATATTGTAATAGACCTCCTGACGCCTTGCATCTATCATGGGAATGATTTTCTGACCTGATTTTGCTGCTGCAGTGAAAGGGAAAGCCACCAACTCTAGAGTAGGTACACTTATTAATGGGATATCCAAGGCATAACAGAGTCCTTTGGCACAGGAAGCTCCTACTCTAAGTCCTGTATAGGAACCCGGACCCTGGCTGATTGCGACGGCCTGAAGGTCAGAAAGATGAACAGATTGTGTAGACAGAACGTCTTGGATGAGTAAGGTGATAATCTGGCTGTGCCTCCACTCACCTTCTTCTATCTTATGGACCAGAGTCTGGCCTTCTGAGGATATGGCAACTGAGCAGGCTTTAGCTGAGGGTTCTAAACACAAAATCATGGCCACAAAACTAGATATAAAAAAGAGGCTGCTTTATCCAAACA
>CAYNJK010000035.1:0-14098 GCA_964397575.1 uncultured Saprospiraceae bacterium | reverse complement strand
AGCTAATAACGAAAGAATTACCACTCTTAATAAATTAATAGCAGCCTTAGATGATGATCACTGTGAGGTGCCTTGTGGTATCTATGGCGATAGTCTGAGAGTATCATTAATTAGGGAGCACGTAAGTACCATAGAAAAGGCAATGAATCAAATCAACGAATTGTCAAAAGCAGAATCGCCTAACTATAATCAACTTATCAGATGGGTGGTCAACAAAGAAAAGCATGCTGAGGAAATACAGCATATCGTCGCCCAATACTTCCTACATCAAAGAGTAAAGATTCCAAGTGCTGATCTAGGTGCGATGGAGATGAAAGCCGCTAAAACCAAGTATTTCAATCAGCTAAGTTCTCTTCACGCCATTCAGGTATATGCTATGAAGTGCAAGCAAGGGACTGATCTGAATCAGGTAGGAAAAATAAATACTGCTATCGAAGATTTTGAGGACTATTATTTCCACGGTCATAAACACTAAATTAAAAGATAAAGCACTTATCTTTGTGCTCCTTAATCAACAGGCCTAGCTTGTATGATTGTAAGCTGAAGATATAATGGTGATTGTAGCTCAGTTGGTTAGAGCACCGGTTTGTGGTTCCGGGGGCCGCCGGTTCGAATCCGGTCTTTCACCCAAAGCGGGATTCTTGAAAAAGAGTCCCGTTTTTTTTATTTCTATAAGTTCGTATTCTTTCATTCGGTTCTTATAACATCAAGATACAGATTGTAACGACGTGAGTATCAACTAGATAGAAAGTATTATAGAACAGAAATAATTATCTTGGGCTGCTTTAATAGCCTCAAGACGTAGTATGTATAGAAACAACAAGTCTGATTGTTAGTTTACCACATCGCTAAGCAATAACTAAAACTGACGACTTCATAAAACAAATTCTTCTTCAGAGCCCGTCTCATCGCAAACTATAGCTTTCATGATTTTTTCTTTTTATCCGAAACTTTCATCTTGATGGTTGCGGTTACCACTACCAAATCATTTTTATCTTTTACCTCCACATAGCAAGGTACCTCTTCTGTTGTTTCCCATTCTACATCACTCAAGTCACAACTGGCTGTAAGATCTGTTGTGGCTTTGTGTAGATAAGCCACTTCCATTCCTATAGGTATCCATCTTCGGTGTTTTGGGATAGAGGCTTCCATACAAAGGCCTGCTGTAAATTCACATAGGTTACAAGATGCAATCGCATGTACTGTCTTCAGATGGTTGTGGACAGCTCGGCGCTTTCTCATGGCCACTTTCATGTAGTTATGGCGTAGCTCAAGTACTTTAGGATTTATAGTTTTAAAGTAAGGTGCTTTACTTGCAATTAATCGAGAAAAGATACTATTCCCAAATGGGAGCTTAGAAAGTCTTTCTTGTATCTTCAGAATATAGTTCATGCCTAGTCTTCTATGACTTTTAATATTAACTTGCCTCTCTTATTTCCCGTGAAAAGTCGCTCAAAAGTGGAATAGAAATTTTCTATCCCTTCGTAGACATCTTCTTCAGTTTTAAGTTTGCCTTCCATCATCCACATGCCCATTTGCATAGCTGCTTCTTTGTACTTACTCGCATAATCAAAAACCACCATGCCTTGCATAGTTGCTCTATTGACGAGTAAGGATAAGTAGTTTTTAGGACCTTGTATCGTCTTCTCATTGTATTGTGATATAGCACCACATATTACTATGCGGGCATGACGTCTGAGGCAAGCAAGAGCAGCGTCAAGTATGTTACCGCCTACATTATCAAAATATACATCTATGCCTTTTGGACAGTGCTCTTTGATACCCTTGTAGACTGATTTGTTTTTGTAATCTATACATGCATCGAATCCCAATTCATTTTTGACATACTTACATTTTTCCTCACCACCAGCAATGCCTACGACTGTACATCCTTTGATTTTCGCTACTTGGCCCACGACACTGCCTACTGCGCCTGCCGCTCCAGAAACCAGTACTACATCTCCCTCTTTAATTTTTCCAACTTCCATAATTCCAAAGTACGCAGTCATCCCTGGCATGCCCAAAGTACCCAAGTATTTGGTCATAGGTGCTAATGAGATGTCGACCATGAAATGACCTTCACCAGTGGTCGTAAAATATTGCTGTACACCACCCCAGCCTGATAATACATCACCTACTTTATAGGTAGGATGATTGTTGGCTTTAATCACTGTGCCTATTGTTCCTGCTCTCATCACTTCTCCGAGAGGGACAGGAGGAATGTATGATTTGACATCATTCATCCATCCTCGCATGGCCGGGTCTAGTGAGATGTAATGAGTTTGTATGAGAACTTCACCATCCTTAGGTTCAGGTATGTCTGTAGTAACTTGGTCCCAAGTATATGCATCTGGCATGCCTTCGGGTCTTTGTTTTAGCAAGAGTTGTTTGTTCATATAAACTTGTATTTAACTATGGTATAGCAATAGCTATTTTTGAACTTTAAGATTCTGAAACAAGGTAGAGAATTAATGTGACATGGTGTCACCTTTTGATTTAGATAATTAGAAGAAGGGGTATAATGTGGTATGCGAAGAGCTAACCTAGATTCCAATTGCTCGATTATATAGCAGCCTTAGGCTAAGCATTATACAAACTTGATCATTAATCCAATAGCACCAATTAGGATACAAAGTGGCGTATAGAATTTGGAATCCATTTTTCCAAAGGTGGTTTGTTTTATCTTTTTGAATAAACCTACATATTTGAAATCCCCGATTGCTCTCAGTATAAATATGGCAGGTATAATAAGTCTACCCCACTCGAAAATCCAGTTCTTTTGATTGCCTGGTTGTGGATTTATAAAATAGAAAGCTGCAAATGCCATAAGTCCTAGTGCCACAACTAAGGTTATAGCTGTACTAGGCTGAAGTATGATGTTACCATTATCGTCAGTAGGCAATGCTTTATCTAGGCCCCAGGTATTTCCGATAGCCCAGTTGAGATGTATAATGCCTAGAAGCAAAAAGATCATAGATAACAATACAGAAATTACATACATAGTCGATCTTATAAGTAGTTCTTTGAGATTGTAATAAAATGCTTCATGGCTTCAGGATTCCTGATAGCGTCCATGCTTATACTGTCAGCTTGCTTCATGCCTGTAAGTAATTTTTTTATTGGTACTTCCATCTTTTTACCGCTAAGAGTATGTGGTATGTCTGGCACTGCAACCACTTCTGTAGGAATATGTCTAGGAGAGCACTTTGTTCTCAGTTCTTTTTTTATGCGGCTTTTCAGTTCTTCATCGACCATGGTGTCTGTTTCCAGCATTACAAACAGTGGCATAATATCTTCCCCATCTTCTCTTTCTAAGTTTAGAATGAGACTGTCCTTTATCCTTGGGATTTTATTGACTACACTATAAATTTCTGCGGTGCCTATTCTTATCCCATTTCTGTTCAGTGTGGCATCTGATCTTCCATGAATGGTCAGTGCGCCATTTTCCTGTATACGGATGTAATCTCCATGTCTCCACTTACCCGGAAATTTCTCAAAGTAACTTGCTCTGTATCTTTCTCCTTCCTTATCATTCCAAAAGTAGATAGGCATAGAAGGCAACGGCTTTTCGATAACCATCTCTCCGAGACTATTCGTCAATTGCTCACCATCATCTGAATAGGAATACAAGGCCACCCCTAGTGCTCTTCCTTGTATAAATCCTTTATATACCGGGCTATAAGGTGTACCTCCTACAAATGCAGTACAAACATCAGTACCCCCGCTCATAGAACATAACCAGACACTACTGGAAATTTTATCATATACATATTCAAAGGCTTCTGGTGGCAATGGTGAGCCCGTAGACCCTATAGACCTTAATGCGGACAGATTATATTTTTCTTCTAGGTGCAAATCGTCGTTCATACATGCGATGAGAAATGGCGCACTAGTACCGAAATGATGAATCGGTAACTCACTTGTTATTTCCCATAATCGTTCTAGGTTGGGATAGGCAGGGCTGCCATCATACAGTACTGGTATGGCACCTACTAGCATACTGGCTTGCAAGAAATTCCACATCATCCATCCAGTAGTAGAAAACCAAAAGAAATGTTCTCCTTCTTTTGCATCGTTATGGAAGAGTAGATACTTGTAATGTTCCATCAGTACACCTCCATGCGAATGTGTAATGGCCTTGGGTTTACCAGTAGTTCCAGAAGAGTATAATACCCATATAGGATGAGCAAATGGAAGGGGTACAAAAGTGAGATCACCTTCAGCCGTTAAGCCTACTTCTTCCCATAGATGGGCCTGATCTAATGATGAAGCCTTATCTAGATAAGGGATGTACACCAGCTGCTCAATACTCGGTAATGCATTTTTTATAGATAGAATAGACTTTGTCTTATCGAAGGCTTTGCCACCATAATTGTAACCATCTATAGCAAAAAGAAACTTAGGTTTGACTTGAGTAAAGCGATCTATGACTGTTGCTTCACCAAAATCAGGTGAGCAACAAGTCCATACACCACCTAATGAGATTGTAGCTAAAAAACAGATTATAGCATGCGGTGTATTTGGTATATACCCCGCTACCCTATCTCCTTTAGCAAATCCTTTCTCTCTCAGAAAGTGCTGTATTCTTTTTACTTCCTTTTCTAAGAAATCCCACGAGATTGATTCTTTTTCTTTTTCATTATAGAAAACCATCGCAGGCCTATTACTAGATCTTTTTCTAAAAATGTGCTCTGCATAATTGAGAGTAGATCCTTCAAACCATTTGTAGGTTGGCATAGCATTACCTGAAAGGACCTTGTCGTAAGTGGAATAGGCTTTTATATCAAGATACTCCCACAAACTACTCCAGAAATCTTCTATGTTTTCTACTGACCATTTCCACAGATGATCATAGTCATGAAAACTTAAGTTTCTATTCACTTCCAACCAGTTCTCGTAATGTTTCAGGTTGGATTGACTGAGAAAAGTCTTAGAAGGCTCCCATAATTTTACTAGCTGATTTTGCATTCGCAATTTTAAAAACGGTTCTAAATGTAGATTAGTTGATTACACAAATATAGTATGACCATCAGCAGTATAAGATATAATGTGAATTGTTTTAAAAACAAAGAGTACATTTAGATTCATGATCTGAATTATGCTTTCTAATGGCCATCTTATTACTAATTCTTCCAACCTTTTTTTATGCAACTTCTATCCTATCGTAAAGTAGCTATTTGGGCTTCAATATGTCTTACACTATTAGCTTGTAACCAAAAAGTGCAGCCACCCACTTTGATGCCAGATGCATGGAATGTGGGCTTGCTAGTCATGGACGGTGTATATAATACTGAGTTGACAGCACCTATGGATATTTTTCAGCATACACAATATCGGGAAGGGATAAAGCCAATGAATGTTTTTATAGTGGCAAAAGAGAAAAAGCCTGTTCGTTCATTTGAAGGGCTATATATTATTCCTGATTACGATTACGATTCTTCTCCTGTTATAGATATTCTGGTGGTTCCTAGTGCGGAGCATCATTTAGATACCGATCTTGATGATGCAGAGATGATATCTTGGGTGAAAAGAATAGGTAATAAAGCAGATTATGTGACCTCTCACTGTGATGGGGCTTTTGTGCTCGCAAAAGCTGGATTACTAGATGACTCAGCTTCTACAACTTTTCCTTCCGATATCGATGCATACAAAAAGATGTTCCCACAACTAGAAGTTATAAGCGAGGTCATATTTGTACATGATGGAAAGTTTATCACCTCAGCGGGTGGGGCAAGATCTTTTGACGCAGCGCTCTACTTATGCGAACATCTATATGGTAAGGAAATAGCTATGAGGTTAGCCAAAGGTTTAGTAATAGATTGGGACCTAAGTGAGGTCCCTCATCATGTTAGATAGCAATTCTGAGTTTATCTTCTGAACAAAGGATGTGATGCGTTCCCTGGATTTTGCTTTAGCAGCTTAGTCATAATATGATACAGTTGTGGCACCTTCTCTTGGAACTGTAATGGTTGCTCAAAGAAGCATTCCATGCTTACGGCAAAAAGTTCTAACATGTTTTGTCCTGCATAGTCACTTAGGTATTCGTGTTGCTTCCTTCTTATTTTCCATAATTCTATCAGTCCTACTTTCTCCCAGTCACTAACATGGACAGCATCAAAAAAATCGGCAAAAAATAAGGTGCTATGATTCTCTGCTTGTAAGGCATGCGCCAATTCATGAAGTGCCACATTATGCGCATCTTCAGGTACTATAAAGCCATGCTGGACACTGGGCCAGGCCATAACTATGAGCTTCTTGTCATGGTCCACATGCCCATGAAGAGCGGGGTAAGGTCCGTATTTGTATATGTTAGGCACCACCATGAAGGTTTTAAATCTTTGAAGCACGTATTTATCTAAGCCAAAGGTTATCTGTACCAAAGCACTTATAATAACCACCCTCATTTCCTCACTGACTTGACTGAATTCTATTGGCTTGAAGATTAGAAATTTGTCACAGATATAAACCCGTTTCAAAAACTCTTGCTTTAACGCATCACTCAGATTAGTATAATAATCGTTATACTCAGTAAGAATCCTATGAAAAGAATCTGGTACAATGGTGATTCTTTTGTAGTGCCAATAGATTTTGAGTTGTTGTATCATTTGATTGTAATCATGCGTATTAGCTACTTGAAATTTTTTCTTTATGCTATCTGACTTCGATTATTTCGACAAAAGCCCATAGCTTAGTGTTTCTAATTAATTTAAAGATGAAATACGTTCTACTCATTAGTTGTTCATTATTTATAGCTCAATTTGACAGATGCAAGACGTCATTGGACACCAGTTCAGAAAGTGCTGATAGTTCAGAGCAATATACGGCGCATTCTAAGAAATCTGAACCAGGCCCCAAAGAGAACTTTGAAAAATACTGTACAAGTTGTCACGGTAATGAAGTTAACGCCTTTGTAGATAGGAAATGGAAGTATGGTAATAAAAAAACAGACCTTATCAGATCCATAAGTAAAGGAATTGTCAATGATGGCATGCCGGCATACGAGGTGACGTTTTCTTCAGAGGAGATAGACGCTTTAGCTGAATATATATTATCAGGTATAACTGATCGAGAGAGCTATAGCACGAAAGAAGTGCCTACTCCTAAATTTTACGCTACTGAAAAGTACCGCATAAGAGTAGATACAATTATCGGCGATGTTGGTATTCCATGGGGGCTGAAAGTCACTAGCGACGGGACAATATACTTTACGCAGAAAGAAGGAAAGCTGAAAGTTTTGAAACCAACAGGAGAAGTGGTAGAAATAAAGAATGTTCCTGAGGTGGTTGAAAATGTGCAAGGAGGACTAATGGATGTTGCCTTGCATCCGGACTTTGACAATAACCAGCTTATCTACCTCAGTTATACGAAGCCGATGGGGATAGCAAAAACGACTACAGCTGTTGTGAGGGCAAGACTGGAAAATGATGCTCTCGTGGACATAGAAGACATATTCGAAGCAGTTCCTGCCTTGGCTAGAAATTACCACTACGGCTGTCGGATGGTCTTTGATAAAGCGGGTTACTTGTATGTTACTGTTGGGGACAGAGCAAAAAGAGACGAACATCCACAGTTTCTAACAAACTCTTGCGGTAAAGTACATAGGATGCATGATGACGGGAGTATCCCAGAAGATAATCCCTTTGTCGGAAACACAGAAGCTGTACAATCCATCTGGTCATATGGACACCGTAATCCACAAGGTATGATTTACGATAAGGAGCATGATCAGGTATGGACTAACGAACATGGTCCCCGTGGTGGAGATGAACTAAATCTAATAGCAAAAGGAAAAAATTATGGCTGGCCTACCATTTCTTATGGAATCAATTATAACGGCACAACTTTTACTACAGAAACATCACAAGATGGCATGCTCCAACCCAAAAATTATTGGACGCCGTCTATAGCTCCAAGTGGAATGGCTATTATTACTGGAGAGAATTATCCAGAATGGACAGGGAACATACTTAATGGTTCCCTCAGATTTGATTATCTAAGCAGGATAGTTATCAAAGATGATAATGTCGTCCACGAAGAAAGAATCCTCGAAAAAATAGGTCGAGTACGTTGCATAGAAATGGGTGCAGATGGATATATCTATGTTGGTGTAGAAGAGCCTGGCAGAATTCTAAGAGTTTCTATAGCTGAGTAAGTTAGGACTTTATACGCATAAGCCCCTCTTGTACGACACTGGCGATTAGGACACCATCTTGATCATAGATACTACCTCGTGTAAAACCTCGGGAATTAGAGGCACTAGGACTATCTGTTTCGAAAAGCATCCATTCATCTATTTTAAAAGGCTTATGAAACCACATGGCATGATCAATGCTTGCAAAGAGTACTTTCTTTGTCATGAGTTTGGTTTGGTGTGGTAAAGAAGCCGTTCTTAATAAACCAAAGTCCGAGGCACAAGCCAATAATTGATGTTGCATGGGTACATCTACATCTGCTTTGGCCATAGACTTAAACCAGACTTGAAGGTATGGGTCATGGTTTCTAGGTGGCAAAGAATAGGGATTTGTCACTGGTCTGAACTCAAAAGCATTCGGGTCTATGCCTATAAGTTTCTTATATATTTTTGGCGCAAAGAATTTGATGGCTTTTAGACGTTCTTCTACGCTTTTGGTTTTTTCAGCTGGTTTTACTTCTGGCATATCCATCTGATGTTCTACACCAGGCTGCTTTAGCTGGAATGAGGCTGACATATTGAAAATGGCTTTTCCTCTTTGCTTAGCGACCACCCTCCTCGTGGTAAAGCTGCCACCATCTCTGATTGTGTCTACTTCATAGATTATAGGCAGGTCACATATGCCAGGAAGGATAAAATATGCATGCATCGAATGTGCAAGTCGATCTTGTGGTACTGTCTTATATGCTGCATGTAGTGACTGACCTAATACTTGTCCTCCGAAAACTCTTTCCCAAGGCGTTTTGTAGCTTTTACCTCTGAATAGATTGACATCCAATTCTTCTAAAGTCATCAAATCGATAACCTGCCCAATACTTTCCATGGCATAAAGGTATAACCAAAAAGTTTGTTAAGTGCAAGAAAGGTAGTGGTCTATTGCAAGCAAAAAATTGTGCTAATTGTGTTATAATCCCTAGTCTACATGATTTATTAGCGCAATCTTTATGACTCCAATCTTAGATGGACTTTGGATGAGCTAAGCTCTTAGCGCTGAGGAGAATCAGTTTCTAAAGACTCTTTAATCATGGTGTAGGTTTTATCTAGGACCTCTTGTACCTCCATTCTACTGGCATTAAATGGTTCTAATACGGTCCAACTGATACTCTTGCCCATCTTTATTCTATAGAACTTGTTGGCTTCCAGAGCAGCAGTTCCTCGTACTACCACAGGGATAATCTCTGCATCAGGACATTTTTTTAGCAATCCTGCAAGACCCCCGACAGCAAATTGTTTGAGTTGTCCATTTTTAGATCTCGTTCCTTCAGGGAAGATAACAGCAGCTCTGTTTTGTTGATTTACTTGCTCTCCCATTCTCAAAATTTCAGATATGGCTTGCTTTCTGTTTTTTCTATTTATAAGCGCTGCGCCACTTTTCCTTAAGTTATAAGATATACTTGGAATACCTTTAGTGAGCTCGATTTTAGAAACGAACAAGGGGTTTTGCTTTCTTAAAAACCAGTAGATTCCGACTATATCCCAGAGACTCTGATGATTTGCAACTATTATGGTTGTTTTATCGAGCTGTAGCTTATAATTATTGCGAAAACTAACGCTTGTACCTGCGAGTCTGAAAGCCACTGTGATACAACCATTCAGAAGTTGAACAACTTTTTGGTGCCCTTTCCAGCCAAATAACTGGATAGCAATAATCTGCAAGGGATGAAAGATGAGCAATATCAGAATAAATGCTATCCTATATATAGAACCCAGAATATATTCTATAACTATCAAGATGTTTAATTAGTTTTCCTATCCAAATGTATCAAATAATTGAATTTTGGAAATAATTGATCTGATAACTTTTTATAGAAAAGCCAAAACGCTTAACAGTATTCACTCCCCTTTCATGTATAAGTTTGTGAGTCAAATATTTGAGTTCAATAAAAGATATTATGACGATTATAGACTAGAAGAGCTCCGAAAATTATTACTGAATGATAAAACGCCGCTAGTCATCAAAGATCTTGGGGCAGGTGAAAAAGACGAAGTTACTAAGACAGTGGCACAGGTTGTAAAGAAAAGCAGCTCCAATAAGCTGAAATGTAAGGTGCTGAGGAATATTGTACTGTTTTACAAACCTAAAGGTATTCTTGAGCTTGGAACCAATCTTGGAATGGCAACAGCCTACCTGGCAACAGCCTCTAGTTCTGCCTCGGTATTAACTGTGGAAGGCTCGGAAGTTTTGGCCGCGATTGCCAATAACAATATCAGAAATAGACTGAGACTTAAAAACGTCAAGATCATACAGTCGAGCTTCGATGACTTCTTTGCATCGCAGACCAAAAATTTGCACAATACTGAGCTGGTGTATCTGGATGGCAATCATCGCTATAAGAGCACTATGCATTACTTCGATTTACTTTGGAATCACTATCCTCAGATTAAAGCTATCATTTTGGATGATATAAATTGGTCTAATGGTATGAAGAAGGCATGGTTGGAAATCACTAATAGACCAGCCGTACATAGTCTAGATATCTATAAAATGGGAATTGCAATTAGAAATGAAGATATCTCTGAAACTATAAAAATGAGCTGTGTACCAAGAATCATGAAACCATGGAGATTGGGATTATTTGGTTAGTACATTAAAGTTCTAACAAGCCTTCTGCTATTTCCAGTTTCAGCTTTTTTGAGTCTTCTGCAAGTTCTATGACTAGATCTTCATGGATAGGTACAAGAACCTGTTTGTTATTATAGAAAAGCTTAGCCAGGATTTGTTCTGGATATTCGAGTATCTCTATGATATCACCAATAACATTATCATTCTGATCTATGATGGAATATCCAACTAGGACATTAGTCTCTTTTGCCTCGGATTTGTTTTCTAACGAGATTTCATCTGCATCTAAAAACAGTTCTTTGCTCAGATAAGCAGAGACGGCTTCAGGGCTATCTACTTCTTCCAGTTTCATCAGTAGGTGGCCATGGTCTTCTGCTGATTCTATAAGGAAAGGAACCTTAGATCCCTTTAATTTTATAAAGATAGCTTTGGCTTTTAGAACGTCTGGAACAAATTTCTTAGAGATATTTGCTTTGAAATTACCATGTACACCTCTACTTTTTGTGCTATGTCCTACAGGGATAAGTTCTAACACTACAAGTTATGTTCTATCAGTACTTGTCGTAATTCGAAACCTCTCTCTGCCTTTTCTAGCCAAGGATCTCCTGCACAATTAGCAAAACACTGGGTATCTAGTATACTTAACTCTCTAAGAATCATGCCTACTCCTGGTGCATAATATTCTTTGGATTGTCTGAGTTCTATTTCAGTCTCAAAGTTTGCTTGCTGTATTTCTAAAACGTCATTGTAGTCGGTACCATTTGCAGAAATAACGGCAGCTTTATTTAGCACTTCATACTCCCATTCCTTATATGGTCTCATCGATTGCTGAGCCACGGTAACTTCAGTTCTTTCATCAAATCTATTGCCTTGCCAGATGTCACCGCGCATGACTGGAAAGATAATCTTTAAGAATTGTAAGTTTTCTTCCACTCTGATGAGATTGGTCTCAGTTTTTTCTATGGTCCATCTGTCTGTAAAGCTATAGGTGCCATCTCTGGTTTCTGAGATAGATCTTTGAAGTATAAAGGTGGTATCTCCTTGTGAATTGAGAAAACTATCCGTGATTTCCTCTCGGATGAATGAGGTCGATGTAATTTTGTCCATTCTAAACCCAGGCACCAAAGTAGAGTCTACTTTATAAAGCCAGAAGTTACCTATCTCTACTGGATAATATTCAAAGCCAGCTTCGCTATCATCTAATATTATAGAGTTTTCTTCACAAGAAGAAAGAAGTAGTAATCCTGTAAAAATCAGTAATACATATAGGCCAAGTCTCATAATCTTATAACTATTTAAAAATAAAGTTATGGTAAATAGAGCGATAATGAAACAGTGGATGCTCTTCTAGAGAACAATTAGTAGTACAAAATAATTACTTTCTTAGAATTATGCCACCCAGAACTACATCTTCTCCTTGATACAAAACAGCAGATTGTCCTGGCGCGATACCTCTGACATTGGCTAGAAAAGAGACTTCTAATTCTTTGCTGTCCATTTGTCTTGCCGTACTTAAGGTTCCTCGGTCATTGTATCTGACCATAGTGACATACTCTTCTGAGTCGCTGATTTGTGTATGTTTTTGATAATTGAGTTGACCTACGGACATAGCATTTTTAAGCAATTCGTCTGCTTCTCCTAGTACAATAGTGTTGGATTCTGGAATTATATTGGTTACATATTTTGGGGTTTTGAACCCTCCTCCTAGGCCTTTGCGCTGACCTATAGTATAGAAAGGGTAACCATCATGTGATCCTAGAATTTCTCCTTTACTATTTACAAAGGTACCTCCTTTGACACTGGCTTCTAGTTCTGGTACTCTCCTCTTTAGAAAGCCACGGTAGTCGTTATCAGGAACAAAACATATCTCATAGCTCTCTGGTTTTTTTGACAGTGCTTCATACCCCCAGTCAAAAGCCATTTTTCTTATTTCCTCCTTGGTGAAATCTGCTAAAGGAAACATTGTTCTAGCCATACATTCCTGGGACAAGCCCCAAAGCACATATGATTGGTCCTTGCGAGGATCTACACCTTTGGAGATAAAATAGCGGTCATTTTCGTTCTTTATCCTAGCGTAGTGGCCTGTAGCTATAAATTCACAATCCATAGCATCTGCTCTTTTGAGCAGTGAGTTCCACTTTATATGTGTATTGCAGAGGATACAAGGGTTAGGCGTCCTTCCAGCTATATATTCGTCTACGAAGTTGTCTATGACATAGTCGCCAAATTCCTCCCTGATATCTACTATAAAGTGATGGAAGCCTTTCTCTACTGCAATCTGTCTGGCGTCATTAATCGAGTCAAGACTGCAACATCCCGTCTCCTTCTTAGATCCTCCTGATGAAGCATAATCCCAAGTTTTCATTGTTATACCTACAATCTCATAACCCTGCTCATGCAACATCATTGCAGTGACAGTGCTATCTATACCACCACTCATTGCAACCAGTACTCTACCTTTTTTGCTCATAGTACAAAGATAGACCTATCCACTCTAATGCTCAATTCTGTTTTGCAACTATTTCAGCAAGGTGACATTTCCTTGCATCTGAACTGTAAATCCATTGACACAAGTACCAGTGAAATAATAGCCATAGACATCAGGTTCTAATTCTTCTCCTTGGAAAGTTCCGTCCCAGCCTTGGCCTACTTGGTCAGTAATGAAGACTTCTTCTCCCCATCTGTTATATACTATCAGTTCCATGTTAGCTAGGAACACAGATTCTACCATGAATACATCATTGAGATTATCAAAGTTTGGCGTAAACATGTTAGGAATAAATACATCATTTTCATCACAGGTAGGCTGGATGACGCTTATATCTATCGAGTTAGAGGTAGTACATCCGAACTGATCTATCACAGTCACAGCATAGGTGGTGGACTCTTCTGGTGTTGCAGTCGGATTTATAATGGACGGATCATCTAGACTTTCTGTCGGTGTCCAATTGATGTCATTATTTGAATCTGTGTCTATAAATAGTTCCGTAGACCCTGTCCTGCAAATCTCTAGTGAATCTGCATCGATAAATGGAGCTTCAGCAAAACCACCTACAGTAACTGTAAATTGTGTCGTATCCAGACAACCATCATCGTTAGAATAGGTGGCCGTATATGTTGTCGTTTCTATTGGACTTACGGTTGCACTTCTTCCATTCACATCCAAGTCATTTGTTGGTGTCCAAGTTATATTGAAGTCCGTGTCTATGTCAGGGTTGTAGGTCAGTATCGCAGATTCTCCTATACAGATGACTTCATCGCCCGTGATGTTTCCTTCAGCAAAACTTTGTTGGAGCTGAATAGTATCTGCTTGTGTACAACCATCGGTTGTTGTTGCTATAGCT
>CAYNJK010000034.1:7558-14187 GCA_964397575.1 uncultured Saprospiraceae bacterium | reverse complement strand
GTATTGAATAAAAAAGATGATAACACTGTATTTATGAGGATCATATTTGTATACTTTCTCGTTCTTTTGCCCTTTCTTTCATTATCACAGAATATTCCTTTCAATGTTGAAATTGATATTGGAAAAGATCTTATATTTCAATACTTCAATTTTGATGTTAATGGTGGTCTGACACATTACCAGAATAATTATCGCAGCACTAACTCAATTAAAGAAAAGCACTTCTTTGTAAAGGAAAATAAATTTGATCAAAACGGATTTTTGGTCAAATCGGAAAATTATTTTTTGACTGGTGATGCTATAAGACATGAAGAAACAACTCATGTTTTTGAAAGAGATAATCAAGAAAATGTAATAATAGAGAAAGTGTTTATTGAGCCTGATGCATTTCTTGAAATAAATAGAACAGAGCTTAAAAACGGTAAGAGAATAAGGGAAACAAAATTGATTGCTCCTTTTGATTATGAAAATGAAGTGATTTTATATGATCAACCAGACACCTTATCAGTTACCTTTAGCTGAACTGAAGAAGGTAGTGTAACAATAACAGATTGCTGTCCACCCAGGTTTAGTACAAAAAAACAATTTTTCAACTACCAGCAGATGTGTATGCTTATTATCTAGAAGTGGAAATAGAAAATTGTAAGACAGTAAGTGACAAAGGGACGGTGTTATTAGTTAGATAGAGAGGCATTTTTTTAAAATCAACTTGTAAAAAATTAGCCAATATCCCAGGAACAGTGATACAGTCAATTATACTAATAATCTAATGGACTATTATTCCAAACTATTTGGTGTATAAATCTATTGTCTTAGTATGAAACGCAAAGAATTCCTAAAAGCGGCAGGTGTATCTGCATTAAGCTTTTCTATGATTTCTGCACTCAATAAGTTAGAGAAAACGACAGAGTCATTCAGTAATTCAGAAAAGATGCCAGTTCTCTTTCTTGGCCATGGCTCGCCTATGAATGGTATTCAGGATAATGAATTTGTTCGTGGTTTTGTAGAGCAAGGCAGACAACTAGGCAAGCCCAATGCCATTGTAGTTGTATCTGCACATTGGGAAACAAAGGGTACCTATGTTACAGCGATGGAGCAACCGAAAACAATACATGACTTTGGTGGCTTCCCCAAAGAGTTATATGAAGTTCAATATCCTGCACCGGGACATCCTCAGCTGGCAAAAGAAATTGCGCAGATGGTCCAGCCTGAGAAAACGGTAGATTTGGATGATAAGTGGGGATTGGACCATGGGTCTTGGACTGTAGTCAAACATCTCTTTCCTGAGGCTGATGTTCCTGTCATTCAGCTAAGTTTGGATTACGGCTTATCGCCAATACAACATTACGAGCTTGCAAAACAATTAAAAAACTTAAGATCTAAAGGAGTACTTATAATAGGTAGTGGTAATATCGTACATAATTTAAGAAGGGTAGACTTTTCTAGAATCAATGAGCACTATGGCTATGATTGGGCTATAGAAGCAGATGAGAAAATGAAGAGATGGATCTTGGAAAACGACCACAAGAGTTTGATTAATTTCAGAACTCAAGGCAAAGCTTTTGATTTAGCTATCCCTACTGCTGAACATTTTCTGCCGCTGTTATACACCATCGGACTAAAGGATAAAGACGAGGAGACAACTATTTTTAATGATAATCCCTTAGGCGGAGCTATTACGATGACTAGTGTAAAGTTTGGATAATAAAACTTGTGGTAACTTTGTTAAGTAAAGGATTACAATAACTAAATAAGTTTATATGAAAAAGCTACTAGGTTTATTCTTTGTCTTAAGTACGTTCACTTTTATAGCCTGTGGGGATGATGATCCGATAGTGGACTGTACGCCTACAAATTTCTCAACAGAAGTTAATAGCGCTATTGATAACTTGAATGCTGCAATTACAGCTTTCAATAATGAGAATTCTGTGGAAAATTGCAATGCAGCCAGAACTGCAGCCAATAATTATCTGGCGACAGTAGAGTCTTTTGAAGTATGCACCGAAATAGCAGCTCAGGATTTCTCCTCCGCTTTGGAAGATGCACGAGATGCTGTGGCTACTATTAATTGCTAATAGAGCAATAGACTAGATAAGGCAGCCTACCATCCTCTTCTGATGATGAGGATTACCTATTTCATAAGTCGATTTACGACCTAAATGTGAATAAAAGCTGTCCACACTTCTTTGCGGTTTTGTAGAGGACAAATTTCTTATCCTTAGTGAGATCGAGTGACTTTCCCTCAGGGTTAGCTAATTATGAGTATCTTGGAATAGGAAGCTATGCGATCTTAATAATTAATTGAATGAAGAGTTGGATGTTTAGAGTGGTGGGGTAAATGAAAGCAAAGAGTATTCCGGCTTACACCAGGCGATAAAATACTTAATCAATGAATTCCAAACTAGCTCTATTGGTTATCTCTATAATGCTTATTTGCTTCTCTTGTCAAGAAAATGGGAAAGAAGCCACTTTCAGTTTAGCAGACCCACTAAAGCTAGATCACCTACTAGACCATTACGTGGATGAGGGGTACTATCCATTTATTTATGCCAGATTAGAAGATATAGATGGTTCTGTATTGTATGAGCATAGCGCGGTAAATAGCACTTTACTGCCTGCAACAACCGTAGATGGTTCTACCTTGATCCGCATCTGGTCTATGTCTAAAATAATTACTATTTCTCTGGTCTTAGACTTGGTAGAAGATGGACTCCTAAAGTTAAGTGATCCTGTCACTCAGTACATTCCCGAATTTGAGTCATTACAAGTTGCTGTGTCCAATGAAGGCAAACCGCTTATGGATTATGCATGGGGCAATAGAGAAAATACTTGTCCCGTCCAGTTGGTTCCTAACGATTCCATCATGACGGTTCTCCACCTTATAAATCATCAGGCAGGATTCTATTACGCAACGACAGGCTATCCTTGCTTAGATGCACTTGCCGCTGAACAGAATTTACCTACGGCAGCCAACTCTGATGAGCTGGTTGCTAGAATAGCTAAGCTGCCTCTGGTTCAGCATTCAGGTTCTGGATACTTCTATGGTACTAATACAACTGTTCTAGGAATCGTTGCAGAACGAGCCGCAGGAATGCGCCTTGACCAGTTAGTCAAAGAGCGAATTACAGATCCGCTAGAAATAGAAGGACTTAAGTACAAGCTGTCACCCAATGAGAGCTTATTGCCCACCTTCACTGGAAGAGATTCTATATTGCGTGAAGCTCAGGCAGGTGAATTAGACATTTTTGGTCCCGATGTACCCGATTATATAGAGAGTCATAAGTTGTACCTAGGTGGTGAAGGCATGGTAGGCACAGCAGACGGTTATGCTGATATGGTCAGAATGTTGCTAAGAAGAGGCACTCTGAATGGCTACCGCTTTCTAGATGCAGAAACCGTACAGGATATACATGCTCCACATACCCAACTAGATAATCCTTATGGGTATAACGGGTATAATCTCTGGGTCAGTGGTGATTCTATGCGCATCAAGGAACAAGGAGATGCAGGGCTATGGATAGGAGGAGGGTATGAAAGCACCCATTTCTGGGGAGACCCTAAAAGAAACTTTGTCGGTATAATAATGTCGCAGAACAATGCGGTCCGTGCACCAGGTTATGAAATGAAGGATAAGTTTCGTGGAGAGTTGTACAAGCAACTTAGAGCCGCGGATAATTAGCGCTGTCAGAATGGTTATAACCTGGAATTATTAATTGTCCTCCAGGAATTCAGCTTCGAAATCAGTGTCTTCATACAGAAATATACCATCTTTCAGATGCTTGTAAAGGGTTGTGTCATGAAGACTTTCATCATATTTAAATGCATCTTCTGAGGTAGAAGAGGATAAGTCATAACTGTCTATAAGATAATTTTTGTTTTCAGTTGTTACATAGTTTAGAATTGTCAGATCCTTATCAGGAAACATCTTCAAGACTTTGCGCTGTTGTATGGTAGTATATATACAAACTCTATCTCCTTTCAGATGAGCAGTAATTTTATTATCAGCATTCGTGTCTACATAGCCCTTTATACTGATGTCTGGGTCGCTTGCTGTCAGTTGAATGTCAATAATAATAAAGAGGAGATGACTAAAATCATAGTTGCCATCAAATACAACTAAGAGTTGATTGTCCAGTGAGTAGACACTGTATGCTATACTAAGAATGCCAGGTGCCTTTTCCACATATCCTCCTAGACTCAAGACGGCATCTAGCTGCTCGGTTCCTAGTTTCCCGCAATGTACTTTGGCGTTCATTTGTCTACTGATTATTCTGGAGCATAGGCAGTAATCTAGAATCTTCCAGTGCTGCAGTTCTATGACCTGCAGTTTTGAGATACTCAGGACTCTTAGAAAATTCTAAAAATTTTTCTACCGAGGGATATTGCACTAGAAGGACAGCATCCCATTTTTCGTTTTCTGGACCTATGAGATAGTTCTTGCTATTACCAAAAAATAGTACCTGCCCATCTACTTTTTGAATAAGTGGCAAAGTGTACATCGCATATATTTTATAAGCTTCTTTTCCTGAAATGACTTGGTCCGGAGATAAATTTTCTAGTTCTGAATAGTCAGCCGTTGTCTTGTATTTCAAAAGATTCAGCATTGTGATTTTTCCTTTTCCTTGAAAATCCACAAAGAACTGCTTGGCGACTTCAGGCAAAGGAGTAATATAATTAGCTGATGACATAGAAAAGTAGTTAAGTAAGCTAAATAGTTTAGTACCACTAAAATAGTTAAAGTCCTAACGATCTCCACTTCGATAACAATCCACATCCTATTCCACCATCACTCGCCGAGTATACACCACCCGCTCCTGGTTTTGTTCTGGTATAAACTCTACAGAATAGATTCCAGGTGGCAAGCCAGATATGTCCAGTCGTTGCTGACTCCTCGCGTCAGACTGTCGCAGCACTATCTGTCCTTGCATGTCCAGCATGTATAATAGACCGCCTGTGTCCTCTGGAAGTTCCACTGTCACATACTCACTTGCTGGACTAGGATAGGCAGTAAGATCACGTCGCCACCAGACTGTCTCTCCGACTATACTCACAATACTTGGGTCGCACTTGTCTTCCTCGTCTACACGGAAGCGCGGAAAATTTGGGAAAGAGCCTGCAGATGTCGTAGCTGGTAGCCTTATACCTTGCTCTACAAAGTCACAAGCTAGGCCTGGCTCATCAGGTTTGTGAATGATGTGCATGGAGTTTGCACTGCTTTTTCCGCGTATGTATATGCGACAGTCGGGTCCTAGTGCAGCTATGCCGAAACTCGGTTGTAAGCGATCAGCACCACCTTGCCATTCTGCTATATATACCAGTCCATCTTCTAGGGCCTCTGCCTCGGTATCTAGTTGCCACAGGTCAGTTACTTCGGAGAGGTAGAGATAGCGAGAATTGGGGCTCCATTCGCAAGTAGCAAATACCGAATCATAATCTCCCGGATCCTCCCAAGGTAAATGCTGCTCATTGCTTAGTGTCCCATCTGATCTGTCAAAGTCATAAATGTACAGACCGTCGAACTGATTAAATAAGGCATACTTGGTTCCATCCGGAGAGAATCGAGCATGACCAGCGGCACTGGTTTTACGTGGGTTCCATATGGGGCCAGGATGAATAGAATCATATTTTATTCCTTCTTCATCTAGACTAAAAATAAGATAGCCTTGTGGGAAAACTGGGTTTATTATCCACCAATCGACACCATTTGATTGTGCAATAGATGTTAGATAATTCGAAGGAAATTCATTGTCTTGATAAAAATTAATATTCTTTTCTACCACATCACCATATCCATTATCCAGAGACATGTCGACATACGAAAACTTTATGGAATCGATGTTAAACTGATCTTCTGCCGGAGCTGTAAGGCTATAAGAAAATATTTTGTGAATTATGTAATAGCCACGTTCATTATTAGGATCCTCCAATATTGTAATGTTTTGTGGACCAGGATAACCTCTCGCACAATCACCTCCCCAAAATTCTTGGAAATGTATACTCTCATTTATTCCTTCACCATTAGGCATGATCTCATGATTACGATTAGCGACTGCACAGCCATTGGTATAGAATAATAGATTGCCGTCTTTGTCACAGATAGAGGCATTGTTTTGATCAAAAGACAAGCCTCGATTTCTTATTTCTGGCATGACAGGTCTGTCATTAAAATTAATCTCTAAACCAGTCAAGGATGTATAGTCTAAAGAAAAGCCTAATGGCCAGTAATAGTCTTGCTTGTTTTGTGCATGAGACTTCGTCATCGAAAACAAGATCATGAATAAAAATAGACTGCTTTTTTTCATAAAAGAATACTAATTAATCAGGGTCTGTAGGATATACAGCCCTGATTAAAGTTATACATATTAGTGTTGTATTATTATTTTCTTACTGATAATTAGTTGGTTTTTACTTTTCAGAGACTAAGGCTAAATTCTATTGGTCGCAATTAGTTCTTTACTACACAAAGTTGTTCTAACATTTCTAAGCCATAAAAATCCCACTTCCAGCCATCAGAGCTTTAGTCTCCCTACAAGTCTATCTATTTGTTGCCTCTCAGCTTTTTTCAAACCCGCTATGATGAGTTCGTTTTTGTTAGCTAGTCGTTTGAAATTACGAATAGAACTTGGTGC
>CAYNJK010000034.1:0-7458 GCA_964397575.1 uncultured Saprospiraceae bacterium | reverse complement strand
TGCAAAAACATATTCCCTTGTAGGCAACAATTTGCCACCTATAAGTATCGTACCTTTGATACTCAATTTGCATCCAGATGAAAATTCATAAGTTCTCTATTATCCTTGCTATTCCTTTTTTTATACTTCTCGTAATCATAGGTTACTTTGTATACCTGGATCCTAGAGGCTCCTCCTTGCTTTGGGCTTTGCTGCCACTCACACCGCTTATGCTCATCTATTTGTTTTCGCCACAGATAGATTATTGGTGGCTGGAAAGAAATCCAGTTGAATTAGATGCACCTATTAAGTCGATGCTCAACAGGACTAATCCTAGGTACCAGTCCTTGAATAACGATCAGCGCCAGCTCTTCGATAACAGATTGACCTTGTTTTCATCAGGCAGAGAATTTATAGGAAAAGGTGGAGAATCTGATAATATCGATGTGCCTTTTGATATCAAAATGATGATCAGTCAGATTCCTGTGACGATGACTTTAGGCAGGCAGCACGTAGGATTTAAAAATTGGGAACGTGTTGTCCTATACAAACATCCCTTTCCGACACCTATGAATAAGTTTTTGCATACCATGGAGACACATGCAGAAGATGGCGTCGTTATACTCTCTCTGGAACATGTAGAAGCTGCGCTGATGCAAAAAGGTTATCACTATGATGTTGCATGGCATGCCTATGCTGAGGCTTTTATAAAAGATAATCCCAAAGAAAATTATCCTGACTTACCTACCAATATCTGGGAAAGCATAGTTAAAATCTCTCCCCAAAGCAGAGAGCAGATTTTGGCGACTCTAGGATTTAAGGCTATCGACCCGATGCCTGTATTGATAAATATGTATTTTAATTACAAGGATAAGTTTGCGAAAGAACTGCCAGAAATAAAGCGGGATTTCGACAAGATTTTTATTCAACGAAAACAAATTGTTTAGACCTAGAGTTATACAGTCATGAAAAAGCTTATAACCCTCATATTTGTTCTCCTCGTACTAGTCTATTTTTTCTATTTCAATCCTTCAAATAGCAAAGGCAATCAGGCGCCTAATTTTTCTGCAGAACTAGTAGACGGTTCTGCTTTTGAGCTGAAGGACTTACGTGGACAATATGTATTACTGGACTTTTGGGGTTCTTGGTGTCCGCCCTGTAGGAAAGACAATCCCAATTTGGTCAACTTGCACAAGAACTTTCATGGAAAAAAATTCAAAGATGCCTCCGACTTTGATATCGTTACTGTTGCCTTAGAAAAAGATGATCGACGATGGAAGAAGGCAGTAGAGAAAGACGGATTTACCTGGGATTATCAAATCGTCAAAAAAGCCAAGTTGGTACTCTCACATCCTTTGGCCATCCTGTATAAAGTAAAAGATGTCCCTGCAAAATTTCTTATTGGTCCTGATGGAGAGATAGTCGGTGTCAATATGAAAGCTGAGGAAATAGCTGCTTATCTAGAGGAACGATTAGCTAAGTAAGTCTTATTGTTGTTGGCTGTTTACATAAGGAGTCTTTGGCCTTTTCAGCCAATTAGACAAACAGAATCAAAATGCATACTCAAATCCCAGTTGTAAGCGCCATCTGGAATTAAATGTGTCCACTATCCATGGTCTTGTTTCTTGTGGAATGTCAAAAGAAAACTCTGGGCGCTGTGATGTAATACCTTCGAAACTAAGGAGACTGAAACTTGAATTGACAACATTAGGAACAAAGTATTGCTTACCCCAAGAGGAGTTGAGCACATTGAGAATGTTAAAGACATCTACTTTAAAGGAAGCTCTGTTGGTATTCTTCGTTGTCAGATTAAATTTAAAACTCATATCTACACTGTGGTTCCACGGTGTTCGTGCACCATTTCTTACGGTATGCTGACCTCTGTTCTCATCCAGATAGTCTATGCTGCTTATGTAGGCATCTAGATTGGTCCATTGTGTTTCAGGGCTGACGACTGTACCGTTTAGATCTGTAAATTCTACCAGTTGTATTTCTGAAGCATCAGCAGGTACATATATTAAGTCATTCCTAGAGGAGCCATCTCTATTTAGGTCGCCCTGATAGACAAAAGTAAAAGGACTACCAGATCGTCCATTATAAAGCAAACTAACATCTAAGTTGTGTTTGCCTATACCAAAGTTGTATGCTTGTAGAAAGTTGACCTTATGTCTAAGATCATGATTAGAGAATGACAACTCAGGGTCATTACCAAAGAGTGCCTGGTTCCACTCATAGTTGGCTGCAGGACTACTTCTGACGGTACTGCTTATATCTTTGCTGGTTCCATAGGTGTAACCAAAATAACTATAAGCCCTACCTGATTTGCGCTCTGCCGTTAGAGTGGCATTGTACCTGAAACCCTGATCAGTATTTGTAAGCACAAAAACGTTTGTGAAATTCTGATCTATTTTTACATCAGGACCACTGGTGTTATAAAAAAGTCTGTCATCTGCCCCTTCAAAATTGGCTAGATTTTCAGTCCTATTTATCGTCTGGAAGAATAACCCTTGCATGACTTTCGTGTAGCTGAATTCTACACCGAAGTTCCATTTCTCATCCTTTTGCCAAGTAAGACCCACATTGGATTTCCAGTCACGTGGAAATTTGAAATCAGGATCTAGTAAATTCACCTCAGTAAGGCCCGACTGAATCTCAGTAAGATCGCTCAGTGATTCTGTAAGTGGCAATGCATCCCCACCAGGTCTGATGTCAATATTAAAATAATCAGTTCCAGATATGTAATCAAAGTAACCAAACCATAAGTAAGGCAGTTTCCCAGAAAATAATCCTGAACCTGCAGTCAGTGACCAGCCACTCTCACCAAAACTATACTCTATACTTGCACGAGGGTTCCATTGCAGATTGTTAGATAGTTTGTTAGTAAATTCTGAAAAGTCATCTGAGTTACTGATTAGAGGACTTAACGGAAGAGCTTGTGTCAGGAATTGCATATCCAGTCTAAGGCCATAAGACACTTTGAGATTTTCACTTGCTGACCATTTGTCTTGGAGATAGATGGCACTCTCCAATACGCCAAAGGTGCCTGCAGGATTGTTTTGTACAAACTCAAAGTTGTTATTAGCTGATGTTACGTTGTATACACCACGTACCCTTGAGGGTCTATCATTGAGGAAGTTATCCACGGAGGAATATTCCCATCTGCCATTCCAGGCTGACAGAAATCCATAATCTACATCATTTAGCTGGACTAAAAAACCACCACTGAAAGAATGACTGCCTTTGACCAGCGACAACTTGTCTGTTATTTGTAAGGTTTGGAATGCAGTATTGAATACGGAGGCTTCTCTATAAGTTCCTGCAAATACTCTAGAAGACGCAGAAGTTGCAATCTGTATATGTGGAAACAAATCCCCTTCAAATGTTCTGCCTTCTACTACAGAGTTAAAACTTACATTTAGCTTATTGAATATTTGACTGAAATTGGATTTCAATTCTAATAAAGTACTACTTGCTCTACTGTTATGCCTAAACCCTTGGTTGCCAAAGTTGAAAATATTTCCGCTCCATTCTAGGTTGTCAGCAAAGCCATCTACATAGTTTGTTCTGAATGTCAATCTGTGGTTCTGATTGATTATATAATCCAGTCGACCGAAGATTTTGGTGCTTTGTACGGTGTTAGATGCTTCTTGAAAAACACCAGGGTCATAATCAAAATTATCTACCAGATGTGCTCTTATTCTTGTAGCGTCTTCCAGTGATATCTCTGACTCTGCAGAACCTGGAGCATTGGCCAGAGGAATAACTGATTTGGCAAATTCTGCATTGACAAAGTAAAACAATTTGTCCTTGATGATAGGGCCTCCTGAATTGAGACCTAATTGATAATCAGAAAAATCTGTTCTAGTAATGTTGTTGCCGTCTAAGCGTCTGCCCAATGTCGCTTGGTTGTTGCCATAACCGAAGACACTATGTTCAAAACTGTTGGTCCCGTTCTTTGTGACGATATCTATATTGGCACCATTAAAATTACCAATACTTAGGTCAAAAGGTGTCAGCTTTATAGACAGTTCTTTGATAGCCCCAAAACCTATTGGTTGAGACTTAGATAGACTGCCTGGCGTGCCGCTGGCTTGTGATCCTGCCGCTCCACTTGCGGGTTCCTGAAAACCTATGATGTCGTTGCTGGCTACTCCATCTATATTGAGATTGTTGAATCTGTGACTGGCGCCGCCAAAGGAGTTGAGATTGTTTTGCGGATTGATTCGGGATAACTCTTGTATGCTTCTGAAGATGACTGGAATATCTTCTATAAGATCTGTACCTACGGCATATCCAGAGCCATCTTTGATTGTTCTACTTGCTGCAATGATTACTTCGTCTATTTCTTGAGAATCAGGAACAAGGGTCGCATTGTATCTGGCTTCCTGGCCTAGTTTTACTCTTAGTGGGGTAGAGCTCATCGGCTTATATCCGACATACATAACCTGTATGATGTATTGTGAAGGCGTCAGGTTATGAAACTGATAACTGCCATTATCTTGTGAGTAGACACTATAGCTGGCATTGGTTCCAGTATCGGTAGCTGTTACAGTAGCATAGGCTAGAAAATCTCCCTTTTCATCATAGACTATTCCACTTATTTGCCCAGTAGTCTCCTGTGCAGATACCACGTTCATTGTTAGCAAAAAGGCCAATGCTAATAGCCCTAATATTCTAGTATGCATTGTCATAATTAAAGGGGGGGGGTAAATGTAACACTAAGTTTGTTTCGTGTCTTTTTATACAATAGTTAGGCAAGCCTTATTTTTAAAAACATTGTGATAAATAACGTGCGATTATTCTTATAGTTTTTGTATCTCTAAAACTAGTGCCTCAATTGTCTTCTACAATTAAAGCAGGAAGGTCAAAATGTGCGCCCTTCTAATGAGTTTGTCTTTGTGTAGACCATTGGTCCTAAAAAATTGGGGTTTTTGAAGCTTTGCAAGCCTTTTGCTAAGACCTTAAGGCGTGATGATACTCCTTTTGGGGACTTTGTATACTGCATGTAGGTTAATATATAAATTCCAATCCAGTTCGATAAAGAACGCCTATCTTCGTTCGATTGATTAATTATGACAGTAATTCTGAACTAATTCTGCCAAAATGGCTGTAAATATCGCATGGCAAAGGGTTTGATAAATAAATTGAAAAAGAAACTGAATATGAGTGACGAGACTCAAGAGCAAGAAGTTAATGCCGAAGAGCAAACAGACAAGGCTAAAAAATCAAAGAAAAAATCCAAAAAACCGACTGCTAAGGAGCAAATAGCCGAGCTAGAGACACAAGTAGCCGAAGGCAAAGACAAGTACTTAAGACTATTTGCAGAGTTCGAAAACTTCAAGAAGCGCAACATGCGCGAAAGATTGGATCTGCTAAAGACCGCTGGACAAGATACGATAAACAAGATTCTCCCTGTGTTAGACGATTTTGACCGAGCCAAGAAGAGCGCCGAAGATGATAGCTCTGATGAGCAACTCAGTGATGGTGTACTCATGGTATACAATAAACTCTATGCAGTGCTGAGCAACATGGGAGTCCAGCCGATGGAAACGACCGGCGAAGTATTCGACCCAGAGTTGCATGAAGCTATCACAGAGATTCCAGCTCCTTCTGAAGAGATGAAAGGCAAAATTATAGACACTGTAGAAAAAGGGTATTCCCTCAATGATAAGATAATCAGGTTTGCCAAAGTGGTGGTAGGCAAGTAAGTCTGAAAGATAACATAACTATGGCAAAAAGAGATTATTACGAAGTGCTCGGCGTTGCAAAATCCGCTGAGGCCAAGGAGATAAAAAAAGCCTATCGGAAGGTAGCAATGAAATACCATCCGGATAAAAATCCAGGTGACAAAGCTTCCGAAGACAAGTTTAAAGAAGCAGCAGAGGCTTACGAAATTCTCAGTGATGAGCAGAAAAGGGCACGCTATGATCGCTATGGGCATAGAGGTGTAGACCCACAGGCTGGTTTCGGTGGCGGTGGTATGAACATGGAGGATATCTTTGCCAATTTCAGTGACATCTTCGGAGACAGTGGTAGTCCATTCGAAAGCTTTTTTGGTGGCGGATCACGAGCTAGAAGAAGCGCCGGTCAGAAAGGCGCCAATCTGAGAATCAAGGTCAGCCTATCTATGGAAGAAATCGCTGATGGAGTCACCAAAAAGATAAAAGTCAAAAAGCAAGCCACCTGTGATACCTGTAGTGGCTCAGGCGCAAAAGACAGCAAGGCGGTTTCTACCTGTGGGACCTGTGGTGGATCAGGTTATGTAAGACAGGTGAAATCTACTTTTCTAGGGCAGATGCAATCTACTACTGTATGTCCTACCTGTAACGGTTCGGGCAATCAGATTACCAGTAAGTGTGGGACTTGTAAAGGGGATGGAAGAATGATGGGTGAGGAAACCTTAGAAATAGATATTCCTGCAGGTGTAGAAGAAGGCATGCAATTGTCTATGAGAGCTAAAGGAAATGCTGGAAAGAATGGTGGGCCTTCTGGTGATCTACTTATCGCCATAGAAGAAAAAGAGCACGAGCATTTCAGTAGAGATGGGCAGAATATTATGTATGATCTCTTTTTGAATTTTGCTGATGCTGCACTAGGTACCTCTGTAGAAGTGCCTACCTTAGGAAAGAAAGTAAAAATTACTATTCCAGCAGGTACCCCAGCAGGTAAGATATTCAGATTGCGAGGAAAAGGAATTCCTGCTGTACAGAATTATGGTAAGAAAGGAGATCAGCTTATCAATATTAATATCTGGACACCTAAGACCTTATCCAAAGACGATAAAGAAATGCTGGAAAAAATGAGAAACTCTCCAAACTTCCAGCCACAATCAGGTAAAGATCAGAAAGGATTTTTTGCACGTATGAAAGACTACTTCGAGTAATGAGATGGTTCTATCTATTCACTGTCTTGTTTCTTGCTTCTTGTGGCCCGACACCACACTTTTCTGAGCTGGTAGAACTGGACAATACCAAGTGGACTACTGAAGAGGTCATCGTTTTTTCGCCACTAATAGAGGACCTCGATTCTGCTTATGATCTACACCTTATCATAGATCATAACCAAAACTATAGCTACGAGAATATCTACTTCAAAATCATCACTAAGTTTCCTGACCAGACTTCCAAAGAAGAACTGCTCTCTGTAGACCTCGCCGATAACAAAGGACAATGGGTGGGCAATTGCTCAGGTGATGATTGTAAGTGTAAAGTCTACTTGCTTGAGAATTTTAGATTTCCTTCATCTGGCACCTACCATTTTGAAATAGGCCAGTACTCTCGTGACGAAAATCTTGCTGGCATCAATAGCTTAGAGCTGCAATTATATTTCAGAGCAGAAGAAAGCTAGCGCAGGAAGTTCTAAATCCTATCTCCGAAGTTCTTAGTGTGAAAATAATACACCACCCACGCTATGTGAATGTCTCTAACCACCATTTTCCATGCCGATCGGAACAGAGTGGAGTAGAGGCATCTTGTTCTA
>CAYNJK010000033.1:0-14428 GCA_964397575.1 uncultured Saprospiraceae bacterium | reverse complement strand
CTGCTAATATCACTAAAACTTTGACTTAAGCTATTGAAGAATAGATAAATCACCAAAATAAATAGAACAACTCCTATCAGCCATCCTTTAAAGACTTGTTTTGTAAGGGTAATAGACACCTGGCTTTTTACAAATCCTTGGTCAGAACCATAAGTAAGCAATGAAGAAATTATTCCTCTATTATTAAGAATCTGACTTTCGATAAGTGCGCCCAATAAGATATATAACAGCAAGCACACCAAAGTTCCTAGAATCAGAGAAGGCACAAGGGCTATAGTTCTAAACAGTTTACCAGACCTATGAGTGGACACCTGACTACTATAGACACCAGATATCATTGCTTCAGAATTAAGTTCATCAAGCAATTGGTCTACATTTTGATCTTTGGCAACCACAAATTCTACTATATCTCGGAACGGATTATCCTCTTTTACTCTTTCTAACATAGAATTATCTATGTCTGAGGCCATAAGGGCTATGGCTTCTTCTTTAGTTATATGATTTATACTACTATTATCAACGGCACTAGAATGAGTTAAAATTTGATGAACATCTGATATATTATCTCTATCAGCCCTCTGATCAAATTCAATTATAAAGGGTTGTGAGCCAGTAGTCTGATGCGCCAACTTAGGCTTTATAAGTAACAAGCCAAACATTAACATAAGTATAAACTGAACAATCGCAGTCGATACAATTATGTTAATTGCTGATGGTTTATTTTTGAGAAAAATTCCCATACGACAAACATATGAACATTTATATTAAAGTTTTTTATATATCACTTTTTATAATCTATTCTTCTGACTATTATTCCCAAAGCATAACGAATCCTTCTATGGAAGACAAGCCAGCAGATGCAACAATGCCGAGTGGCTGGTTTTCTATGAGCAGGGGCACTACTCCAGACATACTACCAGGCTACTGGGGAGTATATACTGAAGCAGAGGATGGAGACACCTATGTCGGTCTTATTACCCGATCTGATGGTTCGCAAGAAAGCATAGGTCAGAGACTGGAAAGTGAGTTAGAAAAGGGTTCTTGCTATAATATGGAGCTATATCTAGCTCATTCTGACAACTATTCTGGATATAATGCTCCTATTCAACTTAGAATATGGATAGGATCAAAGAAAGGCAAGAAAGAGCAGCTAATCTTTACATCTCCAATCATGAGATCTGAGGATTGGACCAGATTTGCTATAGATTTCTATCCTGAGAAAAGCATGCATTACTTAATTTTAGAAGCGTATAATCCAGGCAAGAAGAATGTGCAAGGCAACATACTCATAGATAATATTCTTGGTCCCAAAAATTGTAATAGAGTCTAGTAATGAAGAAGAAAATAGTAGTCCTGACAGGTGCGGGGATCAGTGCTGAAAGTGGTATCAAAACCTTTAGAGATCATGATGGCTTATGGGAAGGCCATGATGTAATGGCTGTAGCGTCTCCACAAGGATGGCAACAAAACCAGGAACTAGTATTGGATTTTTACAATCAGAGAAGAAGACAGCTTCAAGAAGTTGTACCGAATGCCGCGCACAAAAACCTAGTAGTGCTAGAAAATTCGTATGACGTACAAATAATAACACAAAACGTAGACAATCTACATGAAGAAGCAGGAAGTACTAAGGTCATGCATCTGCATGGGGAGCTAAATAAGGTAAGGTCCACTGCAGATCCTAGCATAATCTACGAATGGAGAAAAGATCTTAATACTGGAGACTTATGTACTAAAAACAGCCAATTGAGGCCGCATATCGTTTGGTTTGGAGAATCTGTTCCAATGTTAGAAAAAGCAGTACACCAAATATCAGATTGTGATATCTGTCTTATAATAGGCACTTCATTACAAGTTTATCCTGCAGCGAGTCTTATTTCCTATGCTCCCATAGATGCAGCAGTGTACTACATAGACCCTAAACCATTCATTTCCAATGAGTTAAAAACAAGAAAACATGTAGTTATCCAAGAAAAAGCTTCGATAGGTACCGAAAAAGTTCTCAATATCTTAGATAAAGGCATTAACACCTAGATTTATAAATTATCTTACCTTTGAAATAACAACAAAAACCTTGTTCCTAGCAAAATTTCAAATAGAGATCTATCAGTGGCTAGTGCCATTAGTCTGCCTGTTCTTTATATTTAGAACTGTCTCTCATTTTCGAGCTGGTAAACGCTTGCTCTTAGGCACCGTTATTTGGGTTTCTTTCTGGACCATACTCGGTTTGTTGGCAATGCTACCAGATGCTATATCTTTTTCTATTGCTGAATCATTAGGTCTGAAGAGTAATATCAATGCGGTCATCTTTGTATGGCTTGGCTTTCTTTTTATTATGACCTATTACCAGTCTACAACTATTGAAAGATTGGAAAAGCAAATGACTGAGCTAATCAGGAAAGTAGCTCTAGAGAAGCAAGCCAAATTAGATGTAGAAAAAGAGCTGGAAAAAGCAAATTCTAAGGCACAGGTTACGAGTGAGCCAAAATCCAAAGCACAAGTTCTTGATGCTTAAATGAAAATACTTTTCATTTTAGAAAACCATTACCCTAATATAGGTGGAGTAGAAACTCTATTCAAATACTTAACTGAGTCTCTTGCTGCCAGAGGTCACACAATAACAGTGCTGACTAACCAATTCGATAAGGCTCTGGAACGTCGATTACATCTCAATGGAGTGGACATAGTAAGGGTCCCTTTCAAGAATAGGTATCTTTTTACATTACTGGCTATTTTTCCTGCTGCTCGTCTTGCGAAGAAACATGATGTTATTCATACCACCTCCTACAATGCCGGAATACCTGCTTACTTTGGAGGATTGCTTGCAAGAAAAAAAGTACTCATAACTTTTCATGAGGTTTGGGGGAAATTATGGTTCCGTCTGCCCTTTATGAGCAAATTCAGTTTGTCTCTCCATTACCTTTTCGAAAAATTTTTGTTGCTACTACCTTTCCATAGGTTTATCGCAGTTTCAGCTGCTACAGCAAAATCACTCCAAGCTAACGGAATAAGAAAAGAGAAGATAACAACTATACACAATGGCATTGACTACAATGAGTTTCCACCAGCAAATTCATCCAGAGAAATAGGCAGAACATTTAGGTTTATCTATTTCGGAAGGTTGGGAATTTCGAAAGGGCTAGACATACTTCTAGCTGGTCTGGAATTACTAAGCAAAGATTTTGGTAACTTTAATATGACTCTGGTTATTCCGACACAACCGGAAGGGTTTCATAAACAGATAAAAAAAATTATTTCTGACAAGAATTTAGATGAAGTAATTGGTATAAAGAGTGATTTGGAAAAAGAAGTACTGATGGGTGAAATAAGAAAATCAGATGCGGTAATTATTCCATCTTACAGCGAAGGATTTTGCTTTACTGCAGTAGAAACTATGGCGCTCAAAGTGCCAATAATCTCATCAGGTAAAGGTGCATTAAGTGAGGTTGTTAGTGGCAAACATCTAACGATGAAAAGTCATGATCCACTGGGATTAAAAAATGCAATGGTCAAAGCAATGAACAATGAATGGTCAGAAACACCAGTAAAAAAATTCACCTTGGAAAACTCTATCCAAAAGTATATGGATATGTATGACAAGCTGGCTGGAAAAGATGAAATTTCTTCAACTTCTTAATCCGCTAAGATGCAAAAGAAAGTCGTTTTCTTGGCCGATTGTTTGGTAACCCAAAAAGCTGGGATACATTTCTATGCTCGTCAGTTTATAAAAAGAGCAATAACACAATATCCTGGCAATCAATACTATACAGTCCTCCCCTACCCGTATGAACAGCTTAATGTAGAAGAGATTCTTGTACCTATAAGAAAGTGGGTTCCAGGTCATTTCAGAATGAGAAGCTTCAGAGAAATACCTAGAGTTGTCCGCAAATTAAATCCAGATTTAGTGATAGAGATGGCGCATTTTGGGCCTTTTAATTTGCCCGATAGCATTCAGAAAGCAACTGTGATCCACGATCTTACGCCTATAAATTTTCCTGAGTGGCATGGAAAATCAAGTTATTATTCTCACAAATATTTGCTGCCTAAAATCTTAAAAAGCTCTGACCAACTGATTGTAAATTCTATACAAACAAAACAAGATCTAGCAGACTACTTTCCAGCTTGTAAAGACAAAACTACTGTTTGTTATCCATGCCTACTAGATGACCCAACGGGTAGTAGTGTAGACTCTACAGGATTACTTGCAGAAGCTAATTATCTACTATCAGTTGGCACAATAGAACCAAGGAAAAATTATGTAACTCTCATTAGAGCTTTTGACAAGCTGGCCTCAAAATATAGCAAACTGCAGTTAAGGCTCGTGGGGTACAAAGGATGGAAATCAAAGAACGTATTTGAACTTATAGAGAGATCGAGCTACAAAGACAGAATTATTTTAGAAGGCTACACTACAGATAATAGATTACGTTCATTGTATGCGCATGCAACAGCCTTTGTATTCCCTTCACTATATGAAGGCTTTGGATTACCATTACTAGAAGCATTATCATACAATGTGCCTATCGTATGTTCTGACATTCCTACCTCAAGAGAAATATGTGGCAATGCAGCCTTATACTTCTCTGCTACTGATGATAGATCCCTGGTAGAACAAACCTTACAACTTCTAAAAAATGAGGATTTCCACACAGCCCAAGCAATAAAAAGTCAAGTTAGGTTCTTAGAATTTAATCAGGCCAAGCTGCCTTTAGATAGTCTATTAGGATAGCTAGTAGATTAATAGACTGCATTTATCTAAGCGAATCTAACTTTCTAATCTAGAACAGTATCTTTATACAAACAGTCTGATACATGAATGTTCTTCGTACAACAAATTTGACAAAAAGATATGGCTCTATTACTGCAGTAGACCAGCTAAATATGACCGTCGAAGCAGGACAAATAATGGGCTTACTAGGACCTAATGGTAGTGGCAAAACGACTACTCTTGGAGTAATCTTGTCCATACTTAAACCCAGTAGTGGCAATTATGAATGGTTTGAAAATAAGTATGGCAAACATCACAGAAAACATATAGGAGCTATTCTAGAAACCCCTAATTTCTACCCTTACCTAGATGCTGACGAAAATCTAGATATCATCAGGCAGATAAAAAATGTAGAAGACAATAACTTCGATGAGTTGCTGAAACTGGTCAGATTATCTGGACGTAGAAAATCCAAATTTCGCACCTATTCTCTAGGGATGAAACAGCGACTAGCGATAGCTGCAACACTTATAGGTAATCCTGACATGGTAATCTTTGACGAGCCTACTAATGGGTTGGACCCAGAAGGGATCGCCGAGGTAAGAAACATTCTTAAAGAAGTCGCTTCGCGAGGTAAGACGGTCCTTATGGCCAGTCATATTCTGGCAGAGGTAGAAAAAATATGTAGTCATGTGACCATAATAAAGAATGGAAGATTGCTTTCTTCTGGTCCAGTAGGTGCAATACTTAGTGACGATATCACGATAGAGATTGGGGCTACTGACAATAACAAACTAGCACATTTTCTCAAAGGCTATGCGGGTATCACCAAAATCACAGACCAAGGTAGCCACTTCGAATGCATGGCCAATCCAGACCTAAGTGTCTCAATATTGAACAAGGCAGCTTTGGATCATGGACTCGAAATCACCCATATACTTTCAAGGAAGAGAAGACTAGAAGAAGAATTCTTAGAAATTACAAAATAGAGCCCCCAATGATTTTAAAACTATTAAAACTAGAATGGTCTAAATTTCGAAAGAATTCAGTCATCACTCTACTGTTCGTCTTTTTCGCACTATTCTTTCCTTTGTCTTTATACTTTGGAAGCATATTGGATACAGTTTCGGAGCATGTTCCTATGAAGGTGAATATATTATCTGCTCCATTAATCTGGGACTATCTTGGATACGCTGGTAATTGGATAGTTTTCTTTTTCTTAGGCGTTCTGATGATTTATACTGTTACCATAGATGTTCAGAATAAGACTATGCGCCAGAATATCATAACAGGTATGACCAGAACTGATTACTTTCTATCTAAGTTTCTTATTACACTGGTTCTTGCTACAGTAGCGACAGTATACTATTTAGTCCTATCTATTGTGATTGGTTGGCTCAATACAAAAGGAGCCTCTTTCAGCTCGATTATGAATAATGACCTTGCGATCCCAAGATTTTGGTTGATGTCTTTCGGTTATCTGAATTTTGCACTTTTTCTTGCTTTTCTAATTAGAAAAGCTGGCATCGCAGTCTTCACATATCTTTCCTATATCTTAATAGTAGAACCACTAATCAAGAATAGGGCTAAGAGTTATCTGCCTGACTCAGAGGTCATGAATTTCCTTCCTCTAAATGCTATGGAAGATCTCATGCCCTTACCTATTTTTAAAATGGCAGAGGGTCTAACTTCTGAGAGCGCTGAATATCTACTTACTTATGGCCAAGCAGGAATTGCAACAGTTATTTATACTACAATATTTATTTTCATCGGTAACAGAATTTTCTTGAATAAAGATATGTAGGTCCTAGCCTGACTGCTTATTTTAGGGCTATGAATAAGGTAAAAAAGATTCTAGTCTCCGGCAGTACTGGACAGTTAGGCAGTGAGCTAAAAGTAGTACAAGCTGCCTACCCACAATTTAAGATTGAATTCAGAAATAGAAAACAACTAAACTTAGCTTCTGAGAAGAGTATCAAGAGTAATCTTGCTAAAAACTATGACGTCTTTATCAATGCAGGCGCTTATACAGCAGTAGATAAAGCTGAGTCTGAACTTAGTAAAGTAAGGGCTGTAAATACAACTGCTCTAAAGCATATAGCTAAACATGCGCCAAAGACAACCAAAATCATACATATCTCGTCAGATTATGTGTATCATATCGATTCAGATAACTTGCTCCAAGAAACGGATAAAACAGAACCAAAAGGAAAATACGCTAAGACCAAGTTAGCTGGAGAGCAGTTTCTTCTGAAAAAAAGACCAGACTCAATAATCTTAAGAACTTCGTGGGTTTATTCTAGCTTTGGAAATAACTTTGTCAAGACTATGCTCCGTCTAGGTAAAGACCGTGAGTCATTAAATATTGTAGCTGATCAATATGGCTCCCCTACTTATGCAAGAGATTTGGCAAAAGCGATCTTAGACATTATCGCTGAATATGATCAGCCTAATATCCAACAACTGCCCAAGCAAGGTATTTACAACTACAGCAACCTAGGCATGACCAACTGGTCTGAATTTGCAAAAGAAATATTCAGACAGAATAAGATTAAATGCAAAGTAGGCACGACAACAACTAAGGCGTTCAATGCTCCTGCACCAAGACCGCTATGGAGCATGATGTCCAAACAAAAATTTCAAGAAACCTTCTATCAAGATATCCCGCACTGGAAAAAAAGTCTTAGAAGATGTCTCGATCAACTCAATAAGTAAGCGCTTTCAACCTAAAAATTCATTAACTTGAAATTAAATATCTGCATTGAATAAGCTTGCTAAAATCTTCTTTCTTACTACTTCTCTCATAGTACTCATCAGTGCTACTTTATATGGGACACATAATCGTGCAGGAGAAATTACTTATGTGCAGACAGGTCCACTGACTATAGTTGCCACCGTGACTACCTATACCAAAACGAGTTCCGCAGGTGCAGATAGAGATAGCATAGAAGTTTTTTGGGGAGATGGTAGTTCTGATGTAGTCTTCAGATCTAATGGTAACGGAGATGAACTTCCCAGTTTAGATATAAAGGTCAACTTCTATACTATGGAACATAGTTACCCTTCTAGGAACAGATATACTATATCCTTTCAGGATCCTAATAGAGTTAACAACATACAAAATGTAAATTATCCCAATTCAATAGACGTTCCTTTTTATCTAGAAACGCGGATTACGCTGACCCAAACACAGTTTGAAGGTCCAAATAGTTCTGTCATGCTCCTACAGCCTCCCATAGATTTTGCCTGTGTAGGAAGTAGATTTGTACACAACCCTAATGCCTATGATCCAGACGGAGACAGCATAAGTTATCAACTGGTCACACCATTGCAATCGCAAGGTACTGAGGTACCAAACTATGTCTTTCCTGATGGGATACCAGGAGCAACTGGGAATCTCAGTATAAATAGTATCACGGGGGATCTTATCTGGGATACTCCAACTGTGACAGGTGAGTTTAATGTAGCCATACAGATAAATGAGTTTAGAGATGGCATACTGGTTAATTCTGTAATAAGGGATATGCAGATTTTAGTTCTTCCCTGCACTGACAACCCACCTGTAATAGAAGTAGAAAATGAAATCTGTGTCATTGCAGGAACAGAAATTAGATTGCCAGTAAGGGTTACTGATATAGACTCAGGCCAGCAGGTAAGAATTTTTGCAACGGGAGGACCATTTATGCAAGATATATCGCCAGCTACCGTACCTAATCAAAATGAGTATGTAGACTCGCCACTAGAGACCGTCTTTAGTTGGGATACACAATGCGAGCACATATCAGATAACTTTTACCAGGTGGTGTTCCGTGGTCAAGATAATTCCGATTTCAGAGCCAGCGGCAATTCTGTCCTCAAGAGTCTTAGGATAAAAATTGTAGGCCCTCCTCCTGAGGAACTTAATACTGAAGTTATTAATGAAGATGAAATCAAGTTGACATGGGCTAAACCCTATGCATGCGAAGAAACACTGGATAATTTCTTTACTGGATTTAGAGTATATAGAAGAGAGGGCACTAGTCCTCTACCACAAGATGATTGTGACAATGGATTGGAAGGAAAAGGCTATGAAGTTATAAAACAATTAACACTGGATTCGGAAGGAAATAGATATGCCTATGTAGACGAGGATTTGGAAAAAGGAACAATTTATTGCTATAGAGTTGTTGCGATATTTTCTGATATCACAGCTTCTGGAAACGAATTTAGATTGGTAGAAAGCTTACCTTCAGAAGAAGTTTGCGCCCAACTCCAACAAGATATTCCACTTATAACTGAAGTTTCTGTCACTGAGACATCTCCCACTTCAGGATCTATATCCATTTCTAGTCTGAAACCTCTGGTACCGGATTTTGATACTTTACTAAATCCCGGTCCTTACAGATACAGTCTTCTGGAATCTACCGATGGATCTGTATTTGCAGAGGTCGCCCAACTTACTACAGATAATTTTGGTTCTACTACAAGTATCTCATTCCAAAGAACTGGTCTGAATACTGTGGATAATCAATATTATTATCAAATTGACTTTTTTGCAGAGGACTTATTGTATTCCAATTCTGAGATGGCCAGTTCGGTTTTTGCATCCGTTATATCCACGGATATGCTGAACCTCATAAGCTGTGAAGAAGATGTGCCGTGGAGAAATTTTTTATATGACTTAGAATTATTTGACAATAATACAAACAGCTATAATCTTTTGGATGCTGCTGAGTTGTGTGATTTTAGTCATGAGATGCTCGTGAATGATTCTGAATTTTGTTATAGAATAAGGTCCACAGGAACTTACGGCTTACGTGATAACGAATTACTTCCGAACTATTCTCAGAGAGTTTGTGGAACGCCAGTAGATTCAATAGGTCCTTGTCCTCCTGTTACAACTGTCCAGAACCCTTGTGGTGCAGAAAGTGGACTTGATGAATTGGATTTTATAAATACAATAAGATGGACGCCTACCACTGATTGTAATATTCCAGAAGAGGCATTCAGCTATCGCGTATACTTTTCTGCCAATAGGACGAGTCTAGACTATGAATTACTTACTGAAGTAGAGGCTGATGAGATATTGGAAATAGAACATTTACCAGAAGTAGGAATAAGTGGATGTTATACTGTTTCGGCAGTAGACAGTTTGGGAAACGAAGGTAGACGAGGAGAACCTATTTGCGTAAGTAATTGCCCGATATATCGTCTACCTAATACTTTTACGCCAAATGGTGATGGTGCAAATGATATTTTTAGACCTAGACAAAATCAGTTTGTCGCTGCAGTTAATTTTCAGTTATTCAATAGGTGGGGGAATTTAATGTACGAGACAACATTACCAGAACTTAATTGGGATGGCACTGTTAGTTCGGGTAAAGAAGCTCCGGAAGGTACATATTATTACACATGCAGAGTTCTGGAATCTGACCTTAATGGTGAGTTGTCAGAAGTAGAACTGCTGGAAGGTTACATACAATTATTTAGATAATGTTTTCAGGTATAGTAGAAGCACTGCAACCTATAATTGCAATAGAGGAAAAGGGCAGCAATATTGTATTTACGGTACAAGAATCTTTCGATGAACCGTTGTACATAGACCAAAGTATCAGTCATAACGGAGTCTGTCTTACAGTCATAGAAATAAATGGCAATCAATATAAGGTAGAAGCCATCAAAGAATCACTAGAAAAATCCAATCTTGGGAAGCTCAAAGTGAATGACTTAGTCAATCTAGAAAGAAGTGTTAGAATGAATACAAGGATGGATGGACACATGGTTCAGGGTCATGTAGATAATACGGCTTCTACAATAGATGTGAAAGATGAAAATGGCAGTTGGGTATTTAGATTTAATATACCAGAGCATACAGCTTCATTAGTAATCCCTAAAGGTTCTATAACTATAAATGGAATCAGCTTGACAGTCGTAAAAATAGAAGACAACATAGTGACCGTTGCCATCATCCCCTACACTTACGAGCATACCAACTTAAAAAATCTAAAAGCAGGTGACCTTGTCAATATCGAGTATGATGCTATAGGCAAGTACGTTATCAATTATCTAGAAAAAGCAAATGCTGCAGCTCTATTAAGGTAAAGCACTGCTATATATGCTCTAGAAACCGAGCTGATTAACTATTACATTTCTTCTTTCCTCCTCCTTCGCTTCTTCTTTGAAAGGCTATACCATTTATGAATTGTAATTACGTACAAAAAGCAAATGCCTCATCTTTATTAAGATAAGGCATTGCTATATATTCTAATGAAACTTAGAGAAAACTACTCTCCCATTTCCATTTCTTCTTCTTGTTCCTCTGCCACTTCTGGTGGTGCAACTAATTCCTTTGGTTTAACCAGTAAGTTTCTAAACTCTCTTAGTCCTGTTCCTGCTGGAATAAGTTTTCCAGAAATAACATTCTCCTTCAGGCCTTCCAAGGTATCTACTTTTGCTCCTATCGCAGCCGTACTTAGTACTTTGGTTGTTTCTTGGAACGATGCTGCAGATATCCAACTCTCTACTCCTAGTGAAGATTTTGTGATTCCCTGAAGCAATGGCTTAGAAGTAGCTGAGATAGCATCTCTAAACACGACTAACTTCTTGTCATTTCTTTTGAGGTAAGAATTTTCCTCTCTAAGTTGTCTTAGTGAAACTAGTTGCCCAGGATTCAGTTTAGTAGATTCTCCACCGTCTTCTACGACTTTCTTATCGAAAATCCAGTCGTTCATTTCGAAGAACTTGAATTTATCTACTGCTTCGCCTTCTAGGAATGAAGTGTCTCCCGGATCTTCTATCTCTACCCTTCTCATCATCTGTCTGGCAATAACTTCGATATGCTTATCATTAATACCTATACCTTGAGAACGATAGACTTCTTGAATACCATTTACAAGATATTGCTGAACAGCAAATGGTCCCATAATATTAAGTATATCAAACGGAGAAGTTGCTCCTTCAGAAAGCTTGGTTCCTGCTCTTACAAAGTCACCATTCTGTACCAACATCAGCTTTCCTTTCTTGATAAGGTATTTTCTCTTCTGATTTGTCTTCTCATCAAAAACAAAAACTTCTTGATTTCCTCTTTTTACTTTACCAAAACTAACGATACCATCTATCTCAGAAGTAACCGCAGGATTAGAAGGATTTCTAGCTTCAAATAATTCGGTAACTCTTGGAAGACCACCCGTGATATCAGAAATACCACCTTGCTTCCTCGGTATCTTTGCAAGCTTTTCTCCTGCAACAACTTCTTTGCCATTAATAGCAGTAAGGTAAGCACCTACTGGCATTGTATATGATCTCAGTTCTTCTCCAGAAGGCGATACGATTTTAACCATTGGAATCGTCTTCTTGTTCTTAGACTCGACTATAACTATCTCTTCATTTCCAGTCTGGTCATCTTTCTCTTTTCTAAACGTTACAGTTTCTTCTAGTCCTTCGAACTTGATGATACCGTTAACCTCAGATAAGATCACGGCATTAAACGGATCCCATTGACTTATTAGATCTCCTTCTTTTACTTTCTGCTTATCCTTAATATGCAGAGTAGATCCATACTGGATATAGAAAGTAGTAATCAGCTTATTTGTGTCTGGCTCGATTAATCTGACTTCTCCCGATCTAGATAAGACAACATTGTTCTTTACGCCATTCTCTTCATAAGCTACAAATTCAATATTATCGAATTGTGCTACACCACTTTTCTTAGATACGATTTCAGATTCAGCTTTGCTTACAGATGCGATACCCCCTACGTGGAAGGTTCTTAGTGTAAGTTGTGTTCCAGGCTCACCGATACTTTGTGCAGCGATTATACCTACAGCATCACCTTTCTCAGCTAACCTATTAGTTGCAAGGTTTTTACCATAGCACTTACCACAAACACCTTTTCTGGTTTCGCAAGTAAGTACAGATCTTATCTTGACTGTCTCTATACCAGATTCTTCTATTTTCTTAGCAACCTTCATGTCTACATAAGACCCGGCTTCAGTAATCACTTCATCAGTCTCTGGATGATGTACATCATTAAGAACAAATCTTCCTTCTATTCTAGAAGATAAAGATTCTACAATTTTATCATTCTCTATAAATGCTGAAATAGCAATACCTCTTAGAGTAGAGCAATCAGTATCTGTAATAATTACATCCTGAGAAACATCAACCAATCTTCTTGTTAGGTAACCTGCATCTGCAGTTTTCAATGCTGTATCGGCCAGACCTTTTCTCGCACCGTGGGTAGAGATAAAGTAATCTTGTACTGATAAACCTTCCAAGAAATTAGATAGAATTGGATTCTCGATGATAGAAGCTCCAGCATCACCTGATTTCTTTGGCTTTGCCATCAGTCCCCTTAGTCCACATAACTGCTTTATCTGTGCTCTGGAACCCCTTGCACCTGAATCAAGCATCATAAACACTGAATTAAATCCACCTTTGTGTTCTTTCAACTCGACCATAAGATTTTCAGTTATCTTATTATCTGCAAAAGTCCACTTATCTATAACTTGGTTGTATCGTTCATTAGGAGTAATAAGACCCATGTTATAGTTCTCCCAAACTTCATCCACATCAGATTGTGCATCCAATAGAGTTTGCTCTCTCTGTGTAGGATTTATTAGATCCCCTAAGTTGAATGATAATCCACCTTTGAATGACCAGTAGAATCCTTGAGTCTTTATTTTATCTAAGAACTCAGCTGTGATAGGAAAATTTGTTCTGGCAATTATATCTGAGATTACTTTCTTAAGGTTCTTTTTAGTCAATAACATATTGATAAAAGGAACACCATCTGGTCTGTTCTCATTAAATATTACTCTACCTACCGTTGTCTCCACAAGAGACTTTGTAGGATTACCTTCTTCATCTTCAGTTGCAACTCTAACCTTTATTCCTGTGTGCAAGTCAAGGTTTCCTTCGTTATAGGCAATTACAACTTCTTCCGGAGAATAGAATTTCCTTTCTTTTCCACCAGCACCGAATTTCTTATCAAAATTCTCTTTAGTAAGATAGTACAGACCGAGTACCATATCCTGAGAAGGTAACGTAATAGGAGATCCATTCTGAGGATTCAACATATTATGTGCTGACAACATCAGCACTTGTGCTTCTAGTATTGCAGCATGACTAAGAGGTACATGCACGGCCATCTGGTCACCGTCAAAATCCGCATTGAAGGCACCAGTTACAAGTGGGTGCAATTGGATTGCCTTTCCTTCTACCAATTTAGGTTGGAAGGCTTGTATCGATAATCTGTGTAGCGTTGGGGCTCTGTTAAGAAGTACTGGGTGCCCTTTAAGAACATTCTCCAATATCTCCCAGATAACAGGATCCTTTCTATCTACTAATTTCTTCGCAGACTTTACGGTCTTTACTATACCTCTTTCTATAAGCTTCCTTATGACGAAAGGCTTAAAGAGTTCAGCGGCCATTCCTTTTGGAAGCCCACATTCGTGAAGTTTTAAGTGAGGTCCTACAACGATTACGGATCTACCAGAATAGTCTACCCTTTTTCCAAGTAGGTTCTGTCTGAATCGACCTTGCTTTCCTTTCAAGATATCACTCAATGACTTAAGTGACCTACCTCCTTCTGCTTTTACGGCATTGGACTTTCTTGAATTATCAAATAATGAATCGACAGCCTCTTGAAGCATTCTTTTCTCATTTCTGAGGATTACTTCTGGAGCTTTTATCTCGAGTAGTCTTTTCAGCCTGTTATTTCTGATTATTACTCTTCTGTAT
>CAYNJK010000032.1:0-14847 GCA_964397575.1 uncultured Saprospiraceae bacterium | reverse complement strand
CTGTCTCCACAAGCTTTGATAACATTGATGGGTCTGCTGATGCCGGTAGAGTTATCGATTAATACTTCATCTGCTTCGAGGTTAGCGGATAATTCCTTTACACAAGTAAGCGCATTAAACTGAAAATCCCTTCTTAGTCTGCTCAATAGCACACCATTTCTATATTCTTCCACACAGATTCCTACTAAATATTGTCCTGTAGTCTCTGGAACACCGGTTATGAGTCCTGTATTTGGACTAATCCTTACAATGGGATTTCCCGCCATGGGTCTATCTTCAGTGAAAGGGGTTTCATAAGTCAACATTTCATAGGGCGGTGTACACATTCTTTCATCTGGGTTAGCTCCAAGATCGCAACTTGTAGAAGCCGCGCCATTTGTTCTAGGTCCACCTATGGCAAGTGGTGTACAGAAAGAATACCTGATTTCGTCGCCTTCCGGATCTGTGCATTTTTGTGATACATCTAAGGGGAAACCAGCACAGATAAATATTGGCGGAAATTCATCAAAGCTAGGACTGCTATTCCCTAGTCTCTGCGCTTCTGGTGTAATTATCAAATCAAATATAGAACCTTCATTAGTTGCAGCCATATTGAAAATTGTTGTATTACGGCAGCAACGCATGTAAACGATCTGGTAATTGTTATCGCTGATATCTAAGGTAACTTCAAAAATATATTGTCTAGTTTCAACGCCAATTTGACTTGCAGGAGGTTCTTCTCTGCATGGCTCATCTATTGCTGGAATATCTAAGAGGCCAGTACTACCTGCCACTTCTACTCTTACAGACTCCCATACGCCTGGAGAGATTTCTTCGAATACTCCGAAATCTTCGACAGCAGCCAGGGGTGCCCCATTGTTTGAATCTTTGTATAAGCTAAAAGTCACCTCAAAGGTCACTCGGGTTGTATCATTGTTAAATCTAACAAAGGAATAAGTAGCATCACCTCCTACTAAATGGCTAGAATAACCCAGTTGGACAAAGAAAAGAATACTTAGAAGGGTTAGGAATACTTGTATTAGCAGTTGTCTCATTAATTAAAAAAACTCGTTTTAGGTTACAAATCAATCTTCTAATACAGATTCAAAATTTTGGGTCAATTGTTCTATTATACTATAGGTAGTGTGAGGAGTCTAAAATACCATTATATCTACTGATTCTGAATAGACTTCATTCCTTTTTGTTCACTAATGTGTTTGTTTTTACAATATAGACTACTTTCTCTTCTCGAAAGTGCCTGAAGAGACATCTATCTAGGGAGATTAAAAGACACTATTTACATCTTAAGGTCTGTCAGGTACAATAAGTTACTATACATATGGTATCTTTAGGCAACCAACTGATATTAAGTAAATTATACATTTTGATTTTGAATAAAGTACTTTTCTATGTCTTGAGTATTTCATACCTGCTCCTAACAGGTTGTGCTGCTTCAAAGCAGAAAGCAGCTGATGCGGAATTGACTGCTATTAGACAAGTGTTACATGAGCAACAAGAAGCATGGAATACTGGAAACATACATAAATTCATGGAAGGATACTGGAATAGTCCAGAGCTGTCCTTCATAGGTTCTAGAGGTGTTACTAAAGGCTGGGAACAGACCTTAAATAACTATTTGAAATCTTATCCTGATACACAGACGATGGGCAAACTGGATTTTGAAGTTTTAGAGCTGAAGTTACTTTCTGGAAATGCTGCTTATATGATAGGCAAGTATACGCTTACTCGAGAAAAAGACAAACCTTCTGGTCATTTCAACCTACTATGGGAAAAAAGACAAGGCCGTTGGTACATTACTTCTGACCATACATCTGGCTAAATCATTTTGGTAACGAAAAAGATAGCCATAATAGCTACACTATCTGATTATAGTCTTGATAAGTTAAAATCAGATCTCTTTGCAGGTATAACTGTAGGTACTATACTTATTCCTCAAGGCATGGCCTATGCCTTACTGGCAGGAATGCCACCTATTTATGGATTATATGCTAGCATAGTACCACTTATAATATATGCCTGTTTTGCCAGCTCTTCTAAGCTTTCAGTAGGTCCTGTAGCTGTAAGTGCTTTACTAGTACTCGCTGGTATAAGCCAACTTGCAGAACCTTTTTCTGCAGAGTATATAGAACTCGTCATTCTTACAGGTTTTCTTGTAGGTCTGGTTCAGATTTCACTTGGCATGTTCAAAATGGGGTTTTTAGTAAACTTTATATCACATCCTGTAATAGCTGGATTTACTTCAGCAGCGGCCATTATTATCATAGTCTCACAACTCAAAGATGCCCTGGGTTTGCAAATGACCAATTCGCCCAATTGCCTTTCTACTCTTTCTGAGGTGGTCTCGCAGCTGGGACAAACCAATTGGATTACTGCAGGTATAACACTGATAAGTATCACGGTCATAACAGTTCTAAAAAAGATAAACAAGGCGATACCGGGTCCACTGATTGTTGCAGCTATCGGAATCATTCTCAGTTATTACTTTTCATTAGGTACAAAGGAGGTCGCTATTGTAGGTCAGATTCCAGAAGGCTTGCCAAAATTTTCTAATCCAAGTTTCAGTTTGGATGCCCTGTCTAAGCTGTGGCCGACCGTCCTCACTGTGACCTTGATAGGAATAGTAGAAAGCCTAGGCATAGCTAAGTCGTTGGAAGCACGATTTAAGGATCATACGATTGTTCCTAATCAAGAACTTATCGCCTTAGGCTTATCAAAAGTAACAGGTTCATTCTTTAGTGCACTACCCTCTTCTGGGAGCTTTTCACGGTCTGCTATAAATGGAGAAGCGGGTGGTAAGACAACAGTATCCAGCCTCATCACCGCCATATTAGTTATACTTACCTTGATATTTTTCACAACAGTATTTTACCATTTGCCTAAGGCAATACTAGCCGCAATCATCCTCTTGTCTGTTGTCAAACTTTTCGATATAAAGGAAGCGAAAGCTCTTTGGAAATCAGATAGGCTTGATTTCTGGATGATGTTTTCCACTTTTATTGTGACCCTCTTTTTAGGTATTGAAGCAGGGGTGCTTTCTGGGGTATTACTATCTATATTGGCCGTACTATATAAAAGTTCTGTCCCAGCTATTTCGGAACTAGGTCATATAGAAGGTACAAGTTACTATAAGAACATTGAGAGATTTGATGAAGCGAGTGGCGTAGATGATACCCTGATTCTCAGATTTGAGAGTAAGTTGTTCTTTGGAAATGCTAATTTCTTTAAGGACTCTATTATGAAGCGTATCCATAATGGTGACAACCAAATAAGCCATGTAGTGATAGATGGTTCTATAATAAATGATGTAGACAGTACTGCTAAGCATATGCTGCGAGATTTGGATAAAGAACTAGAAGACCAGGGAGTATCTTTACATCTTTGTGGCTTGGTGGGTCAGGTTCGTGATAGCTTGTACAGATCAGGGCTCTTGACCGAAATAGAAAAGCACCACATGACTATACACGATGCCATTGTACAAATTAGGCATTCTGAAGAGCACGAGGTACTGTGTAGATCAGGTAATCCATTGCAAACAAATGAAACAAGAAACTCTAAGTAAAATATTAGAAATTATAGATGCCAATGTATGGTCTAAATCGCTCGTGAAGTTGCGTATTTCAGGTCCGCGCAATGAAGGGTTGTTGTACAATGATATTACAATAAAGCTGATAGATCTTAACGCGGGCACTAAACTTCAGTTTCTATACAAGTACTCAGACAAGGTAATCACAAAGAACTACAACTTAGAAGAAAGCAAAGTGCTAATCTCAGAAGCCTTGTCCAAATTCAAAAACTTAACTGTAATTACTGCAGAACATACGTACCAATACAACGCTGGTAGAAATAAGTTATTCAAAACAGCTAATAAGAAAAAACTCGAAGCGAAAACCAGACACAATAAAAACAAAGAACATTATATAACTCAGGACAAGGAATTCCTGAAAGAACTTGGAATTACAAATGCATCTGGAAATATTGCTGCTGGGAAAGGAGCCAAGTTCAAGCAGATAAATCGATATATTGACATTTTCCAAAGTTTAATCAAAGAAGCAGATTTAGGTCAGACTTTCGATATCGTAGATATGGGATCAGGTAAAGGTTATCTGACTTTCGCTATGAGCGATTATCTCAATGTGGAAAGAGGCATGCAGGTCAAGGTAAGTGGCGTAGAGTTGCGAGAGAATTTAGTAGAAAAATGCAATACCATCGCAAAAAAATGTGCTTACAAGAATCTTCATTTTGTACATAATGACATAGAAAGTACGGCTTTAGAAAGGACTGACGTCCTCATTGCACTTCATGCCTGTGATACAGCTACCGATGATGCAATAGCCAAAGGCATAGAAGCTAAGGCCAAATTGATCATTTGTTCGCCATGTTGTCATAAGCAGATTCGGAAGCAAATGTCCAAAGACATTAAATTAAAGGCGCTAACTAGTTTTGGCATATTTAAAGAAAGGCAGGCAGAGTTGATTACTGATGTATTACGAACATTAATCCTCGAGCTACATGGATACAAAACAAAAGTTCTAGAGTTTATCAGTTCTGAACATACTTCAAAGAATCTTATTATAGTCGGCGTTCGATCTGAAACAACACCTGACATTGAATCGATAACTAAAGAAATCAAATTAATAAAAAGTGAATTCGGAATAGATTATCACTATTTAGAAAAGGCAACCAAATTAAATATAACCTAACGAATGATAAACTGGAAAACAGCAAAGGAATACGAAGACATCACATATAAAAAATGTAAAGGTGTCGCCAGAATCGCCTTTAATAGGCCTGCTGTCAGAAACGCATTTAGACCGACAACCGTCAGTGAACTTATAGATGCTTTTCATGATGCTCGTGAAGATCGTGACATAGGAGTTGTGTTACTGTCAGGTGAAGGACCTTCCCCTAAAGATGGCATCTATGCTTTTTGTTCTGGTGGGGATCAGAGAGTCAGAAGTAAGACAGGTTACAAAGGCAAAGATGGTGTAGCCAGACTCAATATCCTAGAAGTGCAACGCCAGATTCGATTTATGAATAAGGCTGTTATCGCGGTGGTGCCGGGATGGGCCGTAGGTGGCGGACACAGTTTACATGTTGTATGTGATCTGACACTTGCAAGTAAGGAACATGCCATCTTTAAGCAGACAGATGCAGATGTTGCTAGCTATGATGCTGGATATGGTTCTGCTTATTTAGCCAGACAAGTTGGTCAGAAAAGGGCTAGAGAGATTTTCTTCCTTGGTCGGAATTACTCTGCACAAGAAGCATTTGAAATGGGTATGGTAAACGCCGTAATTCCGCATGATGAGTTAGAGGACACCGCTTATCAATGGGCCCAGGAAATATTGCAAAAAAGTCCAATGGCGATAAAGATGCTAAAGTTTGCATTCAACCTTATCGATGATGGTTTGGTCGGTCAACAGATCTTTGCCGGAGAAGCAACTAGATTGGGATATATGACTGAGGAAGCAGAGGAAGGCAGAAATGCATTTTTGGAGAAAAGAGAACCTAATTGGGATAAGTTTCCTAAATTTCCATAAACATAAGATTATGAAGCAGTTTGTATCTATAAGTATCTTGTTCTTGGTTCATACAGCTATTGCACAACCACCTGCGGAAGATGGAAGATTGCATGAAATCATTTCTGAAGTTTCGGCAGAAAGAATAGAACAAGATATTACCAAGTTGGTTTCTTTTGGCACACGTCATACCCTATCTGACACCTTATCTGAAACAAGAGGCATCGGTGCCGCAAGACGATGGATTAAGTCTGAATTTGAAGAGATTTCTAATGCATGTTCTAATTGCCTAGAAGTTTCATACCATCGAGGATTAGTAAAAGAAGGAGAATCCAGAAGGATACCTACTGATACCTGGATAGTAAATGTCATGGCTATCAAAAGAGGGACCTTGCATCCCAATAGATACATTATAATGGCTGGAGATATAGACTGTCGTGTCAGCGATCCTCTTGACCATACTTCTGATAATCCAGGAGCAAACGACAATGCCTCTGGTATGGCAGGGGTTCTAGAAGCCGCAAGAGTTCTTTCTAAATATAACTTCGAAAACAGTATCATTTTTCTTGGTCTTTCAGGTGAAGAGCAAGGACTATTCGGAGGTAAGCTTTTAGCTAAGGACATGGTCGAGAATGAGTGGGATGTTATCGGAATATTGAATAATGATATGATAGGTAACATCCAAGGCATAGATGGTGTTATCGATAACACTTCATTTAGAGTATTCTCTGAACCTAATCCACCAAATCAGAACGAACAGAAGCAAATATGGAATCGCTTCTATGGTGGTGAAGTGGACGGACCTTCTAGGCAACTAGCACGTTATGTAGAAAGAATGACCTCTAGTTATTTTACAGATGCTAAGGCTAAAATGATATACAGATTGGATCGATTTGGCAGAGGGGGCCACCACAGACCATTTAACGATGTCGGTATACCTGGTGTAAGAATAATGGAGACACATGAAAATTACAATCGTCAGCATCAAGACTTGCGAATAGAAGATGGCATCGAGTATGGCGATGTCTTATCTGAAGTCAACTTTGATTATGCTAGAAAATTAACTGCTGTCAATGCTGTAAACTTAGCAAGCTTAGCCTGGTCTCCAGTGCCACCTCAGGGCCTGATGATAGGTGGTGCGGTAAAGCCCTCTACAAAATTGCGCTGGGATGCTTCTGATGACCCTAACCTCTTAGGCTACAAAGTGTACTGGCGAGAGACTACCTCACCGCAGTGGGAATTTTCTAAGTGGGTAGGTAATGAAAATCAAGTAGAACTAAAAAATATAGTTGTAGATAATTTCTTGTTTGGTGTAGCTGCTGTCAGTAAGGATGGAAATGAAAGTGTTGTGGTATTTCCTCAGACCTTGATACCTAGGCGTAACTAGTAAGTGTAAGTTTGAATAGCTGAGTTGTTGTTTGCTATAAGTAGAATATTGCTATCCCCAACTTTTAGTTTCAGCATATCCCGTACATCATTCTCAGCGTTGATACCAGTCCGTAAAGTATTGTATACCTGAAATCCATTATCGGTACTATAACTCAACATACATCCTTTGCCAGCATCACTTCTAGTTGTTTCCACTTCCCTATCGTACAGATTTCCAGCTAGGAAAATATCTTGTGTACCATTATGATCAAAATCGTCCACTACGATACTGTTGACTGGACTTATTTGAGCTTCATTAGGTAAGGGGATAACTTTGAATAGGCCATTTTCATTCAGAAATAAAGTGCTGCTAAAAGTCATTGCTTCTTTGATTGTAGAACTTTTTGAAAGTTTCTCCCCTAGTACCTCTTCTATTCCTGCTGTACCGAAGTCCTCATAGCTTTTATACTTGTCGCTTACAAAAGGCATTTGCTCAGACGAGCATTGTCTGCCTCTGACTGGATAGCAAACACCGTTTTCGTAATAACCCAAATACACATCATTTGTGCCATTTCCATCAAAGTCATCCACGTATAACTTGAAAGGCTCCGTCTCTGTGGCTTTGTATTTTATATTGAGTCCAAGGTTGCCAGCAATGAGATCTTGATCACCATCATTATCTATATCAAGGCTGGTAATTGTATTCCACCAGCCAGAACTATTGGATAGATTATGTGCTTGTGTCACCCGTTCGAGAGTCTTTGATATTTTGAATACTTCCAAATTCATCCATTCTCCCACGACGACCAATTCTTCTTTGCCATCATTACTAATATCGACTAGGTGCATATCTGTTACCATACCCAGAGACTCAAACTCTGGTGCTATTTCAGAAGTAATATCGACAAGTCTGCCGCCATCATTTCTCAATACATAACTCGACGCCGCCATACCGTATTTCTCAGGGACTACCCGACCTCCAACTACAAGATCCATATCTCCATCACCGTCTATATCCAATTGAAGAACTTTACCATTACTACCTCCTAGCTCCGGATGAGCTGATGATTTGGAGTAGTTTCCATTACCATCATTGATGTAGAGTCTATCTTTGTAATAAGAAGATCCCACTTCTGCTTCTGTACCACCTGAGCTTACATAGAGATCTAAATCTTTATCTCCGTCTAAATCAAAAAATGCTGCGCCACCATCCTCATGTTTCTTACCATAAGGAAAGGTCTTTTCCGTAAAGCTGCCATCTGATTTAGATATTAGTAAATGCGCTGGGTGATCCTTAGAAGCTCCTATGTAGACATCTTCTATTTCGTTGCCATTAATATCACCTTTAGCCAAGACAGGGCCTAAGGCAGAAACTTTGTAGGGTAATAAAACCTCAGTTTCATAATCATCATAATTGTTTTCTTCATGCACATGTTTTGTCATTTCCTTACTCTGGAATACTGAGGGCTGCGTATCTGTATTTCTAGTTATAGTTTCTGTGGCAGCTGATTTTTTTACAATGATTGTTTGGTTAGCAGATAGATTAGTTAGAACATTGACTTTGTTATCATGCCATATAACTTTCAGTTCTTCTATTTCCTGAGCTAGTCCTAATCCAAAATGAGCTATGCGTTGCGAGCAAGACATGTAGCCGCGATATGGGGTATATTCCACAAGTTGTGTTGACTCCTTCGTCTTGAGTTCTATAGTAGCATTAATGCCATTCTTATTTAAACGACCACCTTCCAATTTTACTGAGAGATAATTATTTAGCTTGTTTTCGTTTGCGACATTTCGATAAAGTTCTGCGACCATATTGGTGTTATTGATAACCAAATCTAAGTCTCCATCATTATCGAAATCTGCATAAGCGGATCCTTGTGACCAGTTCTTCTTTTTGAGGCCCCATCTATCATTCATTCTTTCGAAGGTGAGATCACCGTTATTCTTATAGACATAATTAGAAATTTTGACGCTTGGTGCTTTGTTAATGACGTCCATTGGATTCATCGCTTGAGCTTGATTAACTTGTCTTAGTTGTTCAAACTTTTCAAACCATTCCATACGCCACTTTTCAAAATCTTTATTTCTTATTTCTCTGAATATGCCATTAGTAACTATAAGATCTTTGTAGCTGTCTTGATCCAGGTCTATAAATAAAGGACTCCAACTCCAATCCGTATTACTTACATTGGCTAATTGCGCTATATCACTAAAAGTGTTGTCCCCATTATTGCGTTGTAGAACATTAAACATGTACTGATAATGATAACCGACGCTGGCAAGTTTGTAGAATCGGTCAGGATCCATACCGCTCATATTGGTTTTTTGTCTGAAGTTATCTTCTGCGACCATGTCTGCTACATATAGATCCAGGTTGCCATCGTTATTGATATCTGCAACATCAGCCCCCATGCTGAAATTGGACATATGTTTTAGTACTTCGTTAGATACATTAGTGAAGGTGCCATTGCCATTATTCTTATAATAGAAATCTGGTTCTTCATAGTCGCAGGCTATGTAGATATCTGGCCATCCATCTTTGTTATAATCTAAGGTAGTAGCACTTAAGCTATAACTGTAGTTTTTTATACCACTGGTTTCTGTTACATCAATAAATCTATTGCCATCATTACGGTACAACCTATCTGTATATTGGAAATCGTTGACACCTGTGTACTGGCTTCTGTACAGTCTACTGTTAGGTGGTTGGTTAGCAACATAAACATCTAAGTCACCATCTCTGTCGTAGTCAAAGAAATTAGCCATAATAGAGTGGCCCTTATCTCCTAATCCATACTGCTGTCCTAGCTCTTTAAAGCTGCCATCCTTCTGATTTATATAGAGTAAATTTCTTCGTTGTTCTGGAGAAGGTTCTAGGAATTTACATAGATATATGTCGTCATAACCATCAGCATTTACATCGGCTATTGCGACACCTGTAGACCAGAATCTTTGCTGAATGCCAGCTTTCTGAGTTATATCTTCAAATTTGAAATCGCCTTGGTTGAGATAGAGTTTATCGCCTGACATATTGCCTGCAAAAAATATGTCCTGGAGACCATCATTATTGACGTCGAGTATACCTACGCCAGCACCTATGAGCATACCTTGCTCTCGCATGAAATTATATTGCTGGTTCTCCGTAAGTTGGTTTTTAAATTGTATACCAGATTCTGAAGGAGGAATTTCCTGTAGAAGCTGAAGGTCACTGCTGGAGCTTGGACGTAGTTGACTACTGTTATCGTCAGAACAGCACCAGAAAGTTAGCACCGTCATGAGAAACAAAAGTGCTAGATGGGATTTATGAATAGAGCTCATACTTTGACAATCTTCTCGTAGGATTAATAGCGATAGAACTGAACGGGTGCATTATTGTTTGCTATAACCAAGAGATTGTGATCTCCATTGGAAATTTTACTAACTGATCTTACATCTTTATCCGCCGAGATTCCTGTCTCTGGTGTTCTTCTTGTTCTGATAGTACCATCATCTTCAAAAGTCAGCAGGCAGCCTTTACCAGCGTCACTTCGTGTTGTTTCTACTTCTCGCTGATACATGTTTCCTGCAAGAAAAATATCTTGTCGTCCATCTTTGTCAAAGTCATCTACAACGATACCATTGACTGGTGCTATCTGGGCCTCATTAGGCAGTATGACTGGTTTGAAGCTGCCATTCAAATTAAGAAATACAGTGCTGGAGAAAGTATGAGCCTGATTTACTGAAGTAGTCTCGGATATTCTACCTTCTAATACCTGATCTATAGTAGCAATTCCAAAGTCTTTGTAGGAACCAAATTTTTCCTTTACAAAAGGCATTTGCTGCGAAGAGCATTCTCTACCCCTTACTGGGTAACATTTTCCACTTTGATAATAGCCTAAATAGACATCATTTGTTCCATTCTTGTCAAAGTCATCTGTATATACCTTGAATGGTTCTGTTGGACTCGCTTTGTACTTTATGTTATGACCGAGGTTCCCTCCTATGATATCCAAAGTTCCATCATTGTTGACATCAGCAATTTCGACTGTGTTCCACCAGCCAGATGTTTCTGACATTCCAAACTTATTGGTGACATCGGTAAATTGAGTTCCTACCTTATATATTGTAATAGGCATCCATTCCCCTACTACTATCAGTTCTTCAGTGCCATCACCATCGAGGTCTTTAAGCTTAGCATCTGTAACCATTCCGATGTTTTCAAACATAGGTGCTACAGAATTTGTCACTAAACTGAAGGAGTTGCCATCATTCTGGAGAATGTGACTACTTGTCGATTTCCCATACTTTCCTGGCACTTGTCTGCCGCCAACAAAAATGTCCAAATCTCCATCTTTATCAAAATCTAAAGGAATGACAGTAGAATTACTCGTAGTCAGCTTCGGTATGCCTTTGACATGCCTGAATTTACCCTGACCGACGTTTATGTAGAGTCTATCCTGATAATACTCATGACCAGGTGCAAACTCATTGCCTCCACTCGAGACATATAGGTCTAGGTCATTGTCATTATCCACATCTAGAAAAGCAGCACCTCCATCTTCATATTTACGTTCTTTTGGAAAGCCATCTGAATCTATGAAATTTCCAGAGCCTTGATTGATAAGTAATTTGGATGTGTTGCCAAAAGAGCTACCCATAAATATATCCGTCAATCCATCTCCATTGACATCTCCTTCGCAAATAATAGGTCCTAGTGTGGATGTTCTATAAGGTAGTAGTATCTCTCTTATGAAGTCATTGTACTCATTTTCTTTATGGACAATATTTACCGCTTTCTCAGGCTGGAATAACTGTTTGTTTTGTAATCCCTTTCTATTATAGTTAGCAGTAGCATTGCCATACTCCAGCGTGAGAATCTGATTTACATCAACATTCTTAAGCTGAATCATTTTATCATCAGGCCAAATAATCTTGATATCATCTATCGTTTCATTTATACCCAAGCCAAAATGAGCTATCCTTTCTGAAGATGACATGTATCCTCTATATGGACTGTATTCATAAACTTGGGTTTGTCCACCTGCTGTCATCTCTATCTGAACATTTGTATTGGTTCTTTGCCCTTTTTTGTTTTCCAACTTTATGGCAATATAGTTATGCAGCCCTTTTTCATTGACAGTATTACGATAAAGCCCTGCTGGCATTTGCATATTGTTTATCACCAAGTCTAAGTCTCCATCATTATCTAAATCAGCATATGCTGCACCCTGTGACCAGGTTTCTTCGCCTAGTCCCCAATTGTTACTTCTCTTTGTGAAGGTAAGATCACCATTATTCTGGTAGATATAGTTTGTAATCTTGACGCTTTCGGCCTTACTAGCTATTTCCATTGGATTTACAATCAAGGTCTTGCTAGCAGTTTTTGCTGCTTCTTTGTGTTTTTCTTCAAAGTATTTTTTTCTCCATATGGAGTAATCTTGGTTCCTAATTTCCTTAAAAATACCATTGGTCACTAACAGATCTTTGTAACCATCTTGGTCAGCGTCAACAAAGAGAGGTGTCCAACTCCAATCTGTATTTGATACCCCAGATAATTGAGCAATTTCACTAAATGTGTTATCACCATTATTGAGTTGCAGTGCATTGTACATGTACTGATAATGGTGTCCCGCCTTTACCAGATTATGGAACTTTTGGGTATTCATTCCACTCATATTGGTTTTCTGGCGGAAGTTATCTTCAGCTACCATATCAGCTGCAAAAATGTCTAGATGGCCATCATTATTGATGTCCGCTATATCTACTCCCATTGAGAAGTTGCTGATATGCTTGAGTGAAGTATTGGCAACATTTGTAAAAGTGCCATCGCCATTATTCTTGTAGAAGTAATCCGCTTCATCATAATCACAGGCCACATATATGTCGGGCCAGCCATCCTTATTGTAATCTATGGTCGTTGCACTTAAGGAATAAGAATAGTTAAGAATCCCACTTGCTTTTGTGACATCTATAAATCTGTTGCCATCATTTCTGTATAGTTTGTCCGTATATCTTGCAGGAGTCTTTCCTTTAAGTTCACCTTTTAGCTTTATAGCATTTGGTGGCTGGTTAGCAACATAGAGGTCTAGATCGCCATCTCTGTCATAGTCAAGAAAGTTTGCCATTATACTGTAGCCCTGATCGGCTACTCCCATAGCACCTGCACGATCGGTAAAAGTGCCATCACCATTATTGATATAGAAATTATTACTCCTCTTATTCTTATCCTCATACATGAACTTGCAGACATAGATATCGTCATACCCATCATTATTGATGTCTACAATTGCAACGCCAGTAGACCAATCTTGGGAGCTTAATTTTGCAGCTTCAGTTACATCTTCAAACTTAAAGTCCCCTAGATTCTTATATAATTTGTTGCTTTCCATATTGGATGCAAAAAAGACATCTTGTAATCCATCATTGTTATAATCTAAAATACCTACACCTGCCCCATTGAGCATTCCGTCGTGAGTTATGGAGTTTAACGAAGGGCTTTCTGTAATCTGGTTAATAAAATTTAGATTGGATTCCGCAGGAGTAATCGCATCGAAAATCTTAATCCCAGATGTATTTATCGATGAAGTCGCTTTCCTAGTGTTTATTACTTTAGTTGGGTTAGCTGTCTCAGAACTAGAGTTAGATTCCGAGCAAGAAGTATATAGGAATAGCAATATAGCTATCAGATGTAGTTTCCGCATTTATTAACTGATTGAGAGACGGAAAGATAAGAAAATTGAAAAATAACTTATTTAAAGCTAGTCGTTATTTTCTTGCTTATCGAGAACATGACTATTGAGAGGAAAAAGGACATTAAGAGACTTTGGAACGATCTTGAAATGCAGTTCAGAGTCGAATTTGAAGCTTTCTCCATCTACATGATAGTAGTAGGGCTTATCTAATGAGATTTGGACCTCTTTAGTCTTTATGATATCTACTAGTTTGCTCTTATGTATGGAGTTATTGAGCATTCTCCAGGAATTTATCATAGTTCGGGCAAGACTCGCTTCTTTTACAAAAACCACATCCAATAGACCATCTGTAAGCTTCGCTTTAGGGGCAATAGTAAAATTGTAACCGTACATAGCAGCATTTGCTACTGCTATTACTGAAAAAGCACCATTTATCGTTTTGTTCTCTGAGGTAGTTACAGTATAATTTTCAGCTTTGAATTTTACAATTTCCTTTGAAACGGTGTTAATATACATCTGAAGACCTCTTTTCTTTCCATGATCCACTTTGTAGGCGATAAGAGCATCAAATCCTATTCCAGCAAGATTAAGAAAAAAGCGATCATTCACAGTGCAAGTATCTATGCGCAATGGTGTTGCGTCATTTATCATTTGTATTGCCCGTTTTGTATTACGGCCCAGACCTACATGCATAGCAAACCCATTGCCAGATCCATTAGGGATAATACCCATTGTAGTATCTGTATGGACTAATGCCTTTGCGACTTCATTGACTGTGCCGTCTCCGCCACAAGCAACAACAATATCTACTTTCTCTTTACTTGCTTTTTCTGATAACTCTGAAGCATGATTACGATACTCTGTTTCTACATAGTCAAAAGTAAATTTTCTTGTATCAAGATTATCTTGGATAAGACGGCGGACATCCTCTCTTTTGCCTGCGCCTGAGACAGGATTCACGATAAAAAGGACCCTCTTCTTTTTTGTACTTGTATGATCCAGCAAGAAACTTTTATGTTTAATTGGTAGCGAAGATGATAAATCTCTTGGAATTCCTACGACTTTCTGTCTTTTTGCTAGCCTTCAGCTAAGGCTCTTTTCAGGCCGCATTTGTGGATTTGGGCTGTTTTTAGGGAAATTATCACATTTAAGACATTTTGAATGAAGGACCTTGCAACAATTACCACTACAAATTGTCTCTATTGTGCTACGTAAGCAAATACACTATCATTTCTTAATGTAATTTTTTGTAATCATGAATTGGATTAGTCTAGAATCTCATAAGC
>CAYNJK010000031.1:12230-14956 GCA_964397575.1 uncultured Saprospiraceae bacterium | reverse complement strand
GAGCATCTGTCCTGAGAAGAGCAAACAAAGCGCAAACATAGAAGTCATCAATGCACCTTTAATAACTGTCTTCTCGAAAATAGAATAAACGTTGTACGCTTTTTTCATGAGATTGAGTTTTGAATAATTAAGTTTTAAATCAAATAATACTATAAATACGTGTCAACTAGGTCGACACAACGGTTTCAAACCACTGTAACCCCCAATGGGGTCGTAATTCACCAAACTTGTTAAAGGATAATCTTGAAGTTGATTTCGTCTTTTCTTCGTGTAGACTGTCCTTTTAAAAATACGCTTAGTTAGATGCATACCATAGGTACACTTCTATTCTTGACAAAGATAGTTTTTCAAACTAGGTTCACTGTACCAACGTATTGGTATATTTCATATATATATTTTCTTTAATATATACTAACCGTAGTTTGAACACTATCTGTTTTATTTATTTATCTATTCCCTCAAGTACTGGAATAGCATCCTCGTCAGGGATAATATCCATCAGTTTTCTATCTCCACTGATATCAAATCGTAAAGAAAACTCATGAGTCCCATTGTTATAGGTCTGGAACGCATGTCTACTTGCATTGTAGGAATAATTAATATTCATCGCATTGAAAGCTGTGCCTATAATAAAGCCGATCTTCTGATCGCCTTCTATTGTATAGCTAATACCTCCTCTGAATCTGTCATCCGCAAATCTTCCTAATAAGTTCACATCTACATGAAAGGGCACATTATTTAGTTGCTTTACAAAAATAGAAGGTTCGAATACCACATCGGAACCTGGCTTCTTGTATATATATCCAGCATTAAGTATAAAGCCTACTTCTCGGGTGAACTGGTCGTCTGAATTCTGATCTATCCTACTCGAAACCAAGGATGGAAAGGCAATCCCATAAGTAAACACCTTATTATATACACCATAGGCACCTACACTTACATCAAAGAAACCATTTCCTAACTCTCTTTCTGTGATGATAGCATCACCTTGATCTATGTACTTATGTGTAAGCACATCACCAGAAAGACCATGATTTATATATTCGGCAGAGAATCCTGCAGAGATCTTATTCTTAACTGATTGTATTGTATAAGCGAGTGAACCCTGAATCTTGGTAGTGGTCAGTGCGCCATTAGTATCAGCTGCCGCCAAAACACCAAATCCTAATCTCTCAGCGATAGGTCCATCATAACTCAAATGATAAGACTTAGGGGAATCTGGAAAAGATGCCCACTTATTCTTATAGTTGACTATAATCTGATGGGTATCAAAGGCACCTGTTGCACCAGGATTAATTATTACTGGATTAAGTAGTGCTAGAGTAGATATATATCTCTCATCAAAATACCTTACTTGAGAAAACACAGTATTACAGCAAGCAGTCAGTATAATTATATATAATAAACGCATTGTCAATTTTACTTTTTAGTTTGAAGTATTAAGCTCAACTTTTATTCTATTCGTTTCTGAGTAAGGTAATCGTTCCTTTCTCGATACTTGTCGTTGTGCCATTATCTACAAAGAGTACCCAATAGTAGGCTCCTTCTAGTAGTCGTTGCCCATCATTGTCTACACCATTCCAATCGTTATTGTAGTCTTCTACGGAATACACCATTCTACCCCACCTGTCAAAGATCTGTAGCTCATAGTCTCCTGAATCTGAGCAATTGATAAATAAGGTTTCATTCTGACCGTCCCCATTAGGTGTGATAACTGGTGTTCCATCAAACAGGTCACATGGTTCGTCAATCATTTCGCAAAGGACCTCATAGACTCTGGATGCAGTACATCCATTAGCATCTGCAGCTTCGAGGAAATAAGAACCATTGTCTAAACTCTCTATAGTCGCTGTATTACCCACTGACTCGCCTAGTAAGGTCCAGTCAAAATCGAATGGACCACCGACACCACCAGAAAGAGCAACTTCTAGAAGACCTCCATCTTCGGCACAACTATTTCGAACAAGTGTGATATCTACTGGGTCATCAGGTCCTGTAACTTCATAACTATTTCCTTGGAACCAATCGGTGCCCATACCATCTCTGACAACCATTGTATATACGCCTTTGCAGAGATTACTAATAGCAAATGGTCCAGCTTCTGGTCTGGTAATATTAGTTACGTTGCCTTGCTGGTCAGTTATAGTAATATTATATGGGCCAAAACCTTCGCATTGCACAATATCACCCGAGACAATACCAATACAGTTCTGGTCATCTGCACAAGAGGTTAAACTTGCTCCTGGGTTTTCTATCATCAAATCACACGGCTCTACTATTGTCGGGATCAGTCCATTACAACTTATTTCTTGAGAGAAAGTCATAACGCAACCGTTAGCATCTGTGACCACAATATTATAAGTATCTGTAATAGTGATAGTATCAGGTACCAGCTCTACTAGAAAGCTGAGGTCAGCTGTGGTCTCTTCAGAAACTATATTGCCAGCACTGCTAAGCCAAACCAGGCTGTATGGGGTGGTACCACCTGATAATGGGAAGCTCACATTACATGACTCATCTACAGATATTGTTCCTGCTTGCGATATAGGATCATTTGCCAGGTCTATTGTAAAGGGAACGCTGGTACTTTCGTTATTACTATCTGAGATTGTTGCAACATAGGTTCCTGCCCTTAGATTAAATACATCGGATATAGGTCCAGTGGCCACTACAGTTCCAGGATCTGCAGAAGTAACTATAGATACATTATAAGAAGGACAGCCACC
>CAYNJK010000031.1:0-12130 GCA_964397575.1 uncultured Saprospiraceae bacterium | reverse complement strand
CCTATGCTACAAGCATAGCCTGGACATCCACCTATAATCTCTATATCAGCACTACCACCGACACCAGTACAGGAATTACCTGGTTGTAGATTAGAGATAATAACATTAAGTGGTGGAGTGACATCTTGTATCGTCACTTCATTGGTCTTACAGGTCCGGTTATTAGCATCTCTGACAATAGCACACCAGGTTCCCGGAGGTATATTATCTATACTAGTTCCACTTGGTAAAGCTGGCGAATAAGATATAGAATAAGGTGAAGAACCCGAGAACGGAACACCTCCACTTGCATTGACTAGTATTTCTCCTCCGCGACCACAGTCGGAATTGTTTGTAACTATTGCGCTACAGACCAGATCTGGCACTACAATATCACAATCCACTATCTCATAAAATACAACTGTAGAGCAACCTCTGGAGTCAGTAACTTCCACTCTGTAATTTCCAGCATTCAGTCCAGTCAGATTAGAAGGACTTACAGTATATGGAGGTGTTCCTCCAAGGATACTACTAGAGTTGCTGAAATCTATGCTTCCTAAAATTTTGTTTCCTCCTACGGGACATCTCACATCTGTAATTGTAGGATTTAGGACTATAACTGACGGTTCTGTTATATTATAGCTTGCATTTACAGATTGCCCATTAGCATCTAGAAGTACAAGGATATAGGTACCAGCTGCAAGTCCAGTTATTGTACTAGAACTGGTCACGTTAGGGAAAGATCTAGAAAAGCCGTTAGGCCCTGTCCAGCTAGCACTTATCGGTGCTACACCTCCTTCAAAATTGACGGTAATAGACCCGTTCTGGTCACCGTTACACCTTGGGTCTACTTCTGTGGCATCTACTACTCTAGGAGGCTCCGTTGTGACACAATCTGTAGTCACTGATCCATTCTCAAAAGAGAACTCTAAGGGATCATTCTGATTCATTTCATTGAGTATCTGGAAGTTGGCCGGTGAAGATGGATTACTATCTATCAAGACCTCTATATCTGTCGTTTGACCACAAGGCATCTTTACATCAAAGCAAACCTCAAAAAGAGAGTTCTCGCCTAAGATGTTAGGTATAGTCCTTCCTTGCAAGCCGGGATCTGACCAAGCTACAAGTAGTCTACCTGGCGTATTGTTCCGTATAAAGCTAGGCGTCAGAGTAGGTACATTAGGGTTTATATTTCTGACCTCGGCAAAACAAAGGTCTTCAGGATTCCATTGTAGATTAAATTCTGCTACTACAATATTGGTAAAGTTTGTAACGTCTAATTCGACACAAGCTCTTTGATTTGGATTTGTGATAGATACATCCGCTATATCGAGGATAAATTCTGGGGTTTCTTCAATCTTTAAGGTCACTACGCCATCAGTCAAACTAAATGAGCCCGATGTTACCGGATCAGTAGGTGTCGCACCTGCTATACCTATAGCAACATCTGTAAGTCCATCTGAAAATCCATCATACAAGCCTATATCTGACATATCACCTACATCTCCTACTGGATCAAAACAGAATTCCATAAGGCTGGTACTATCAGCAAGGGTTATTGGATTTGCACCAGTGTCATCAAACCAAGAAAAGGACAATCTACCTTGATCTGTTTGCGTCAGATTTGTATTCGCCAATGGATTGAATCCTGGCAACATCACCTCATCTATTTCTTCGAAGGCTATAACAGAAGGATCCCATCTTACACTGAATTCCGTCTGAGCAATATTTGTAAAATTATTGACCTGTAACGGTATACAGAATTCGCCATCTAGGGGATTAGCACAGAGGTCTAGGAAATAAAATTCTACAGCACCAGGTGGTGGTGGAGGCGGATCATCTTCACAACCGACTCCTTGTGTAAAGGTGCCACTGTCAACTTCAAAGTCCAGTTCTTGTGATGGCAATGAAGGATCAGCTGGTTGTTCTGAAACAGATATAACAGTCGGTGTATCATCCATAGTCAATGGAGAACTTGAGTTGTTCTCATCGCCGATTACATCAAAACAAACCTCTAGAAGTGTTCCTCCTGAACTTATAGTCAAAGGACTAGTACCAGAAAGATCTAACCATGAGAAACCTAGTCTTCCTGCGGCTGCATTCTGAGTATTAAGATTTGCCTGAGGCAAGAATCCAGGAAGAGCCGCTGCAATTGTGTTTGTATATTCTAACTGAGTAGGGTCCCATACGACACTACCGTTTACTGAATTAATATTAGTAAATCCATCTACCGTAATCGGCATACAGACATTATCATCACAGTCGCCAGATATATTCTCCAAGGTGAAAGTAACTTCATCATCAATAGGGTCTACAGGACCATTTACGACAGTAAAAGAACCGGAGTCTATTGTATTTTCTAATTCTATAGAAGGCTCTGAAGGATTAGGAGGTTGTTGTGAAACAGAAATTATTGTAGGACTGTCCGTCATGGTCAATACGGAAGTTTCATTCAAACTTCCAATAACATCAAAACAGATTTCTATAAGTAAGTCACCATCCGCTATGGTAAGTGGACTAGACCCAGATAAATCTAACCAAGAAAATCCTAACAAACCATTATCAGTTTGCGATTCATTTAGATTAGCTATGGCAAGGAAACCTGGAAGACTGGTATTGCCTATACCAGTATATGATAAGACTGTTGGATCCCACATAAAACTTCCATTTACTGAGTTTATATCAGTAAATTCTTCCACAGTAACAGGAACACATACATTATCTCCGTTATCACCACTTATCGTAGGAAAAACAAAGTTAACGATATCTACTCCATTACCGCCTCCGCCTCCTGGAGGGCCATTGACTACAGTAAAGCTTCCATTTTCTAAACTAAAATCTAATTCTATAGAAGGCAAAGCTGGATTAGGAGGTTGCTGAGATACAGAAATAATTGTCGGCATATCTGTCATAGATAGCACAGTCACATCATTCTGATTTCCGATTACATCAAAACATAATTCTATCAGTAACCCGTCATCAGGAATAGTTACAGGACTACTTCCAGAAAGATCTAACCAAGAAAACCCAAGTAATCCGTTGTCTGTCTGAGATTCATTCAGATTTGCAATAGGTAAAAAGCCTGGGAGATTATTTGCTCCTGTATTTGTATATGAAAGGATAGCAGGATCCCAAGTGATACTACCGTTTACTGAGTTTATATCTGTAAAGCCTTCTACTGTCAGAGGTATGCAAACGTTGTCTCCGTTATCACCACTCACTTCAGGAAGAATAAAAGACACAACCCCAGGCAGTGTCGTCGGACTTATCATTATACTACCGTTATTCAAAACGGTTTGCAACTGCACAGGAGGCTGTCCCGTCAGTGGATTAGCTTGCAGTATTTCTATGACTTGAGGCGTATCGACTAGGTTAAGAGTTGTCGTAGTTGCACCTGCACCTATCAGATCAAAGCAGACTTCGAATAGTGCTGAATTATTTGGCAAACTTTCTGGCATATTGGCCATATCTGTCCAGCTAAAGCCAAGGTTGCCATCGGCTGTATTGTTCAGATTAAAGTTGTCAATTGTAAAATTATTTAGGCTAAAGTTCTGAACACCAGTGAATTGTGCAATCATAGGGTCCCACGCTATACTTCCACTTGCAGTTGTAATATCTGTAAAATCTGTAACCCTAAGTGGCACACAAACATTGCTGCCCATGTCTCCGGTACGGTTAGGTAAATTTATTCTTACGGGATCAGGTGTTGGAATTTGTTCTATTATAATAGTACTAGGAGAAACTGTAAATGGCAGAACGATACTATTTGTATTAGCAGGGTCAGATTGCGCTTTGGTTACACTAATCGGTGTAGGCGTATCTGATATCTGTACAGATGTAGTGCTACCCGGTGCTCCTAAGACATCAAAGCATACCTCAAATAAGGTGGAACCATTTGGTAAGGTTTCCGGATTTAGTCCAGAATTATCTATCCAAAAATAAGTGAGTGATCCATTTGTTGCTTGTGAGGGATTGAATTCGTCGGGTCCAAAGTTGGCTACACCAAAATTTTGTACACCAGTATAGCTAAGTTCCGATGGATCCCAAGCTAAGCTGCCAGAAAAAGTGTCTATACTATCGAAATTGGACACCTCCATAGGAATACAGATATTGGTGCCTGCCATGGTGGAGACATTTATCATATCGAATTCTACAGGCTGCGTAGTCATCGTATTACAATTACTCCCCGGCAACTCGATTCCAGGTCCTTCTATGAGCGCTCCTATATCATTTTCGTTCTCATCTAATATTATAGTCATTTGAGCGGTCAATGGTCCTACATCTCCCAAAATAAAGGAGGTAGTATCACAAGGCTGGCCCAAAATTTCGAATCTTAAAGTAAAAACATGTGTACTATCAGGTATACTGAAAGGAACAGGAGAGAACCAGTTGATTTTTACTTGTCCTTGTTCGGGATTCAGGTTATTGTTCTGAGGTAGAGCAAAACTTGCTGTACTCAGACCTGGCAGACCGGAACTGTTAATGAAAGTGACGGTGTCTATAACCATAACAGTAGAATCCCATAGCATATAAGCGTCTACAGAGAATAAGTTGTTAAAATCAGACCATCTCACTTCGACATCGAGTGAATCTGCGGTTTGATTGACATTAGCTGTAGTAAATTTTAGGGGAGTCTGTCCGAAGCTAGCAAAAGCGAGCAAAAGGAGAGAAAAGGTAACATGGAGACGTAACGACATGTCCAGGATTTAATTAGATAATGAGTACAAAAAAAGAGAGTACCCAAGGTTCTCATACAAAAACAGCAAAGGTACATGTTCTGAATACAATAATTCAACGTCTGAGGCTATTCTTTTGTGTCAGCCTATACTTTTTTGGTAATAATTACATTATTAACTTGTCAATATGTAAATCATTGGCATACAATACTATAAACTAAAAGCAGGTCTAATCACGATGGAAAAGACCTGCTTTCTTTAATAAATGTGTTCTTCTTGAGACATGTCCTCGCTATTTGACTCGGACCATCTTTCTTGTTTCTGTATAGTTTTCAGTTTCTAGCTGGTAATAATAGACATTATCACGTGTCAAATCAGCCTCTGTGAGCTTGATAGAATGTCTACCAGCTTCGTAGGAACCTTGTATCTCTTTGATTATTCTGCCTTTTAGACTTATAATCTTCATATTCACATCAGAAGCTACTGGTAGCTCAAACTCTATGACAGTTTCTCCAGAGAATGGATTAGGTGAGTTCTGGTATAACTTAGCAACAAAAGTAGGTAGTTGGTCGCCAATATTCAGCTGTTCTACCACATAGTTCTCTTTATACACTTCACCAGAAAGTGTTTTGTTATTCAATCCTAACACCTTGTCATTCAGTGGATTATCACTCTCTACTGTTACATAGAATAGTGCTTCATTGTCTGAAATCTCAAATAGACTTTCCTGAGAGTAAGAAAGGGCTAATTGGCCATCTCTAAGGATGGAATGTCCATTATCCATTTCTATTCTGCCTGACTCCACGTCTAAAATTCTAACTTCAGATCCTAAATTGAGGTTCATCTGTAAACCGTAAAGCTCTGTATTCTCGCTCAGATACACAGGAATCAGGTACTGATTAGGAATTCCTAGTGAATGCAGCTCAGATACCAACTTCAATCCAGACGAAACAGGCTTTCCTGCTGGTTGCCCTTGATTAACCACTGCTGAACCATTGACATCACCGATTTTTACCGCGATAAAGTCATTTTCCATTTCATCTTGAGCAAGCTGGTAAAGCTCTATATTCTCTTCAAAAGGCCATGGAGACTCGATATTCTCAAAATCCTGAGCTTCGTTGACAAATCTCCAGCTGTCATTCTGAGGTAGCTCTATATAGATGCCGAGTATAAGCTTTCTTAGCTCAACAAGGTCTAATCCATTGATTACCTGATTGTTATTAACATCTGCTGCCAGCAACTTATAAGGTGAATCTAAAGATTCGATACCTAAAATGTGTCTCTGAATCATGATAAGATCTAGTGTAGAAACCCCATTCAGATAATCATCTTGTCCAGCAGCCTGTATTCTATAGTCTGCATTAGTAGAAATATTGTCAAAAGCAAAATGTCCTTCAGTATCAGTATGCTGGAAATTCATCTGATTATTAATCATTGCTTGCAGTCCTATCTCCACATTGTGCACCATTTGGTTTTCTTCTGTGTATACATCACCTTCTACCCTAGCAATTACTCTCTGTCCGATAGTATCACAAACATCACCATTAGCCTGAACATTGACGGAACTGACACAGAAGTCTTGATTTCCGCTGCTGTCTGTAAAGTATATTTCCAAAGTATGGAAACCTAGTTGGTGGCATTCGAATACTCTTTGTGTATCGGATGCATCGGTGCTGCTAAATGATACGGTTAAATTACCACCACAATCATCTTCACTACCTAAGTCAAAATCATCTGCCGATATTTCAGTTCTAGGTGCTCCAGTGTTGTCACCTGTAACAACTGCAATCACAGACGATCTGCAATATGGTGTAGGTCTGCCCAGATCTTCTACAGTAACTGTAGCTGTACAATTGCTTGTTACTTCTGCACCACAAACTCCAGTTGCTGTCCATGTTACGGTATAACTTCCTATATCAAGAATTTCCGATAGAGTATTTCCGACGCCAGATAGTCCGGTTCCAGAAATATCCCAACTAAATCTACTTGCTGGAATATTATCACCAGTACAAGCATCTGCAGCTGCTGGCATTGGAATAGAGATCAATGCGTTACAATTTGGCGCAGTAGCTGTTACTGTTATATCTGTAGGACATGTTTCTGCATCTATTACCGGTCCAGTTGTATCCGATACCTTTATAGTTTGTGTCCATTCGAATGACCCCTCGCCTGTAGCAGAATTAAAACTACAAAAATCAATTGCAGTCCAAGTTCTGATTACCTTGACACAGTATCCTTCTACATTGAAGAATGGGTTGTCTTCGAAAGTAATTCCTACATCGCTACATACATTTGCATCTCTAAGTCTAGGACCATCACCGAGATCTTCCATAAAGTTTGTACAATTGGCTGTAGCATTTTCTACTGGCGGAATAAATGAACTAAAGCTCAATGTAGATGCCTCGGATATACTTATACGTTGCACACAAGTCCCACTCTGACCTACTGCCGTCCATGTTCTCGTAATTGTTCCTGCTCCACAGTCTCCTAGGCCTGAATCATCATCGACCATAGTAAAGCTTGGAACCGAGCCACAAGTATTAGACGGATTAGGGCTACCATACAAATTCTTAATAGCTGCAAGATTGGAATTACAACTTGCTGGTATTATCATAGGTGTAGGACAACCCAAATCAAAATTATTGAATTTGTCTTGCACCACAACATTTACTACACAAGTACTAGACAAACCACTTTCATCTATAACTTTCATCTCTACCCGTATCGTTTCATTTGCTTCTGTACAGCAAAATTGTACGTAAGGGCCAAACTCCGTATCGTCTCTATCATTCAGTGCATCACTTGCACAAGGAGTAGATTCTCTTCTTACTTCAAAAGTTACTGGGCCGCCACACTGGTCAAAAGATCCGTCATCTAAGGAAATTCCTCTCAGTCTACCCCAACCATTGTCTGCAAGAGAGACAACTGTAAACTGGTCACATACTGCATGAGGTGGTGCATTATCCTGAACGAATAATTCCATTCTACATTCAGACATATTACCACAGGCATCTGTAGCTTCGTATCTTATCCAATTTTGTCCACCTGGTAGAGTTGCTCTAAATGCCCCTCCTCCTATATTACTCATCGGTATAAACTCGTCAGAGACATCATCTACATTTCTATCATCTGCTAACAAATAGCCAGCGTCGAAACTTAAGGTAGAACAGTCTACTGCAAGTGCACCATTAAACAAGTCATCAGCTCCAAATGGATTAAATGTAAATGTACCTGAGCATGCTTCAGTAGCATCTACCGTTATGTCTTGAGGACAGGTAAGAACAGGAGGCTCCGTGTCAGAAATTTCTATTGTTTGATAGCTGGTTCTGTGTTCTGCTGCACACCAGTCCAGCACAACCCATCTTCTTCTTATAGAGATATTACTTCCACAAGTACTTGTCGTATCATCAGTGAAACTGATATTAAACTTACATAGGTTGTCACTTAAACTAAGATCACAACCACCGACTGACGGTCTACCAGTAATATCTGTTCCAGGTGTATTGCTTGCAGAACATTCGCCTGTAAAATTCATAGGAAATTCTACATCAGCAAGCGCAACTCTTTCATAAGAAATCTGATAAGAACAAGTCTCAGAAGTCAAGCCACTCTGGTCTTGAGCAAGATAAGTTACTTGTCTAACGGCACTTATACCATCGGGTCCACAATCATTTTCATCTAGCTCATCGCTCAAGATTATAATTCTTGCTTCATCACAATTTTCGTTCAGCCCTATCGCTTCTAGTTCTGCAACATCAATGGTTACATTGTCTTTGCAAGACACCGTTATATCTGGTGCACAGGTCAGTTGCGGAGCCAGTTTATCTTCTACTGTAAACGATCCCCAACAGCTCACTTCTGCTCCATTGTCATTTATATAGTAAACTTCTGCTTTCCATATACTTCCTATGAATGAGGCATCCACAGAAGGATGTATAAATGATCCTCCATTAGGCACTGAGCTGGAAATAATATTGTCATTAGCAGAAAGTATTCTGACCTGGAAAGGGCAATTAGTTTGATCGCCCTCTAGTATAAGGCTAGGAAAGAATACTGCTTCGCAAGAAGTATCTAAGGACACTTGTACATTATCATTACATGCTGGTGTTACTGGACAAGAATCATTGCATTCGTCAGCATTACAACCACCTGATGTGAAATCTATAGCCCCAAATCCTGAACTTACTTGTATGTCTGCTGAAGCTCCTGAAAGTGTATAGAATTCAAGATTATAAACTCCAGGAGAAACTTCTGTAAATGTAGTACCAACAGGTATAGCTACTTGACTGGCGTCTATTAAATTGCCATCATTTGCAGAAAGCGTTATAGTTTGCCCCGTAGGTGCATTTACAACCAATATATCGTGAAACAAGTAGGTTCCATCTGCTAAGATTATATTATCAGGATTATCACAAGCACATGGATCCGTCAGTGAAAAATCTGAAGGTGCCAGAGGGTCCTGACATACCAAACTTAAATTATCAAACTGATAAGCAAGACAACCATCATCAGCCACACTTTCTACTGCAATGCTGACTGTCTGTCCAGCGAGGCTATTAAGTAAGCCAGAACCAGAACCAGTAAGTGTAGAGAAGTTAGAAATAGTAATTGTCTGAGCTGGCACTTGTATTTGTGCTGACCCAGAACCTGTAAGACTGTATAATGAACCTAGACTTGCAAGAGCTGAATCAAATATGACTATCGAGACATCTTGGCTTCCTGCATTCAATGGTACTGAACTCTCATGTTCCAAATCCAATGAAAAATCCAAACTGCTACATGCATCTGGAATCATTATAGGATCAGAAATCAATTGTCCACTTCCGATAGTTGCCTGATCATAGGCTACAGAACCCATACCTGCTATAGGTTGCGGGCTGACAAAGGAAGTAAAAGTGCCCGCACAAGAAGTTGAAAAGGTTCCGTTATTAACAACGTGACCATTGTTCATGTTTGGTGCCGTTCCAGTCCAACCTGAGAGGCCATTCTCGAAGTCTCCGTTTGTAACCAATTCTTGGGCATGTAAATTATTTCCTCCAACGGCAAGCGCCATCACAAAAGCAAAAGCCACACCAGCACTCTTTGCACCCATGGAAATAGTTAGTTCTCTGAACATTTTTATTAAAGTCATAATTATCAGTTATTGGCTTAGGCCAAATGATGATTTTAAATAAATACTTGTTCAGAGTACCGGATGGGAGAAACTAGGGGGGATAGCTCCTTCTTAGATTATGAATTACACTAGTTGATTCTCTAGTGCAAATTTTATAAGGTTGATGGTGTTTCTAACACCTAATTTTCTCATTATATTCTTACGATGGACACCTACTGTCTGATCGCTTATATAGAGCTCTTTCGCAATTTCTTTATTGTTTTTTGCTTGGGTAATGAGCTCTAACACTTCATGCTCTCTTTTAGTCAGCTTTTGCTTGATGACAAATCTATCTTCGTAGATAGATTTCTTTAGTCCATTGGTCAGTCTCTTGCCATTAGGCGGAGTTATATGTAATCCTGGTGCGATGTAGGTATTTCCAGCCATTACTTCATTGACGCCATCTAATAGGTCCTCTGGCTCATTTGACTTAAGTATATAGCCATCAGCTCCATTCTTTAGAGCTTGGCCAACAAACTTGTAGTCACTATATGATGTAAGGACCATAATTTTTACATTCTTAAATTGCTTTCTAATCTGTGGGACCAGTTCTAGCCCATCCTGATCAGGAAGATTAAGATCTAAGAATACCAGTTCAGTATTAAGATTCTTGTGTAAGAACAGCGTCAGTCCTTCCGCAGTATTTTCCTCTCCTATCACATTGACATTAGGCTCCACTGTCTGCGCAAAAAAGGCCTTAAGCCCTGCACGGAAAATACTTTGACCATCCACTATTACACTTTGAATCTCTGACATCCTTTATGTTTGTATATATAATAACTCCATGAACGAAGGGTCCATGGACACTATTTTGGAAAAGAATTGCAAATCTAATGCCAAAAAAGTCCCTGAACCCGCATAAAATCTACACATTAGGACTATTACAAATATGAAAAAGTTGAAGAAATTTTGACCTTTCACTGCTTTTTAAACGCTAGAAAATGCGAATCAGTGATTACCATAATGACAGAATGATGAAAAAAGCAGGCTTTCTTAGTACCTCACCAGTCTTAGGACCTTGTGTCTATTCCCTGATTCTAAAAGCAGGTTATAAAGGCCTTTTCTCTCAGAATTGCCTAGATCTAGCCTTAAAAAGTTGCCCTGCCCTTCTTCGAGAGACATAGTTCCATAAGAAACAAGCTGGCCTAAATTATTAATGAGAGAATAGGTCATCTCTCTCTGTTGCTCTGAATAAATCTGTACTGTAGTACTATTGACTACTGGGTTAGGGTATGCAATGGCTTCCAAAGGAATCTGCTCTATCACAAGATTTGGTATATCCATATGTGGCATAGCAGAGAAGACATTTTCTTGCATCAGAGTGATGCCTGTGTTTCTTTTCATGATATCATACATGGTGGTATGCTTGATCTCAGCTATTTCCTCACTAGTAAATGCAGCATCATTTTCGAAATAGAATCTGTCACCATCGCGCAGATTTTTGAATTGTTCTTTTATTATAGTCATGACCAACTCTCCGAAAGCAGCATCATCAGAGATGTGTTGCTCAGCAAGCATTCCTACCCACGCATCCAAGTTATCTACAGAGCCGTACAAGTCCTCTAGTAATCTAAGGTCTTCTACGTTATCAGTAAGCTCTTCGAAGGATCTTAATTTGGTCAAGCCAAAATCAGTTCTCAAAGTATTATAATCAGCTAATCCTCTATCTCTTCCTCTGAAAATGTTTATAGAAACCAAATCAAGGCCCTGTCCTGAATCTTCAAATAGGAAGTTTCTAAGATCGCTAATAACCTTGCAATCCATCTCTTGCATTACTTGGGTACCCATTCCTTTGAAGTAGACATCTAAGCCATCAGAATTCACTATCTCGTAAGGTCTGAAAAAAGCCTCTCTGAGTTTTAGATTTCCAGCAGAAATTGTATCACCATTATTATCCATTCTGATAATATCATCATCGATCATAGTATGTCCAAATCTAAATGCAGCAGCGGAAAAGACATTCATTACAGCAGGGCTAACCTCAGGGTTATATCCTTGATAATCAGTAAGATATACTCCTAAGGCCGGTAACCATTCATAGTAAGTTATGGCTTGCAAATAAGCGCCTACAAGCTTTCGTGCATTCTGATACAAAGCTTCATCATCCATGGTAGGATCTTCTAGAAGCAACGCATCACATATTCTATTATGTTCTCTTACAAATAAGGTATGAATAGCTATGAGTAGAGGATTTTCATTTGCTCTGACGTCACCTGCCACAAAGTACTTTGATAGTGATCTCGTGTCATCAGCCATGGTTGCTGCGGGAGAAAAATCGACATTGTCATTAAACTCTCCAGACAAGGTATTCCATGGTAAAAGG